>JAIRNL010000147.1 GCA_031258035.1 Azoarcus sp.
GCGCGCGTGCTCTATGGCAATCCCTTCCCGCTGGTCGACGTGACGGTCATTCCGGACGATGAGATACTGCGACACAAACGGATCGCGCTGCTCGAACTCGTGCAGAAGCACATCTGGCAGCGGGACTTGCTGGAACTGCTGGAGCCGCTGGCGTACCTGCTGCAAATCGCCAACAGCGCCACCGATGAACAACTGGAGAGCCTGGTAAATTACATGCTGCAAACGGGCAACACGGTCGACCCCAGGGGATTCACCGAACGGCTGCTCGATCTCTCGCCCGACGAACACAAGGAGAAGATGATGACCATCGCGGAACAACTGAAGCAGATCGGCCGGGAAGAGGGCTGGGTGAAAGGCCGCGAAGAAGGTCTGGAAAGAGGCCGGGAAGAAGGCGAGAGAAAGGCGCGCCTTGCCTTGGCCCGCAAGGCGCTGGCCGAAAATCTTTCGGTCGAGACCATCCGGATCATCACCGGCCTTTCCGAAGCCGAAATCCAGTCCTTGCGGCTTCATTGAATCCTCCCGCCGTCATGGCGAGGCGCAAGACGACGCGCCACACGCCTCCTCTCTGCTCTTCACGCCCGACGCGATGACCGTGGCCAAGCTGGAGGCGTACAGGAAAGACCCCGGGGCCCACGCCGGCAAGGGCGGCATCATGCAGCCCTTTCAGCGCCCCTGACTGTCATTCCGCGACGACGCGCGGAATGACAGTGCAGGCATCGCGCGCCATCAAGGTCGAACGCGAACCGCTCGAACGGCTCCAGCTTTGACCGGAGACAGCGCGCGTCCGGGCGCGGACAGGTTGCCAAGCCCCCGCTCTTGCATGGATCATGTAGCCCTTCCACTTTTCTTGCGCGAAGCCTGTCCATGGAACCCACCCGCATTCTGCTCGAAGCTCACGAGATCCCGACCCACTGGTACAACATCACCGCCGACCTGCCCTCGCCGCCCGCCCCGCCGTTGTTGCCGGACGGCGCCCCCGCCACCCCCGAGCAACTGGGCGCGATCTTCCCGCCTGCCATCATCGAGCAGGAGATGAGCGCGGAACGGTGGATCGAGATTCCGCGGGAAGTGCGCGAGATTTTCCGTTTGTGGCGGCCCTCGCCGCTGGTGCGCGCCGTGCGGCTGGAGGCGGCGCTGGGGACGCCCGCGAAGATTTTCTTCAAGTACGAGGGCGTCTCCCCCGCCGGATCGCACAAACCCAATTCCGCCGTGCCGCAGGCGTATTACAACCGCGAGGCGGGCATCCGGCGACTCACGACCGAGACCGGGGCGGGGCAATGGGGATCGTCGCTGGCGCTGGCTGGACAGATGTTCGGGCTGGAAGTGCGTATCTATATGGTCAAGGTCAGCTACGAGCAGAAGCCGTACCGTCGGCTGATGATGCAGACTTGGGGCGCGGAGGTGTTTTCCAGCCCGTCCACGCTCACCGAAACCGGACGCAGGGCGCTGGCCGCAGCGCCGGAGACGCCCGGCTCGCTCGGCCTCGCCATTTCCGAAGCGGTCGAAGAGGCGGCGGGCCGCGCCGATACCAACTATGCGTTGGGTTCGGTGCTGAACCATGTCGTGGTGCATCAGAGCATCATCGGGCTGGAAGCGAAAAAGCAGTTCGACAAGATCGGTCTTTATCCGGATGTGGTCATCGCGCCCCACGGCGGCGGCTCCAGTTTCGGCGGTATCGCCTTTCCGTTCCTCGGCGACAAGGCGGCGGGCGACAAACGCGCCGAAAACCTGCGCGCGCTCGCGGTCGAACCCAGTTCTTGCCCCAGCCTCACCAAGGGGCGCTATACCTATGATTTCGGCGACGCCTCAGGCTTCACGCCCCTGATGAAGATGTATACCCTCGGGCACGATTTCGTCCCGGCGGGCATCCACGCCGGTGGCCTGCGCTATCACGGCGCTTCGCAACGGGTCTCGCAGCTCTACCACGAGGGCCTGGTCGAGGCCGTCGCCGTACCGCAACTGGCGACGTTCGACGCCGGCGTGCAGTTCGCGCGCTGCGAGGGCATCATCCCCGCCCCCGAGTCCTGCCACGCCATCCGCGCCGCCATCGACGAGGCGCTCAGGTGCAAGGAGACCGGCGAGAGCCGGGTGATCCTTTTCAATCTCACCGGGCACGGGCATTTCGACATGGGCTCATTCGAGCGTTACTTCTCCGGCGATCTCGAAAATTTCGAGTACCCGGCGGAAGAGGTGGAGAAATCGCTGGCCAGGTTGCCGCAACTTGGGCGGAGGGAACGATGAACGAGAAAAACCCGGTTCCGTCCCGCCACCAGGAAGATCTGCCCGAACGCCAGTTGGCGCTGCGGGTGGTGCCGATGCCGGCCGATCTCAATCCGGCCGGCGACATCTTCGGCGGCTGGATCATGTCGATGGTGGATATTGCCGGATCGGTCGTCGCGCGCCGCCGCACGCGCTCGCGGGTCGCAACGGTGGCGGTCAACTCCTTCGTCTTCAAGCAGCCGGTGTCGGTGGGCGATCTGGTGAGTTTCTACGCCAAGGTCGTGAAGGTGGGACGCACCTCGATCACGGTCGATGTGGAGGTGTTCGTCGAGCGCGACCCGGAAAACATGGTTTCGCTCAAGGTGACGGAAGCGCAACTGACCTACGTGGCGCTCGACCGCCACGGCAACAAGCATGTGATACCGGACAAATGACCGCCGCCCGTCGGGAATAAAACCGGACGCCGCGCAACGCAAAGATTGCGAGGTTTGCCCGATAACGCTTCCGCCCCCTATAATCGCGGCTGGTTTGTGCGGGTGCACATTTCGGACGGAGACCGGATCGCGCCCGTGCCGTATTCATGGAAAACGGGACGGAAGGCATGATACGAATCAAACGCGGGCTCGACCTGCCCATCACCGGCGCGCCTGCGCAGCGCATCGAGGCCGGGCGGGCGGTAAAGAGCGTGGCGCTCGTCGGCTTCGACCATCACGGGATGAAGCCGTCGATGGCGGTGCGGGCAGGCGACCGGGTCAAGCTCGGACAGGCGCTCTTTTCCGACAAGAAAACGCCGGGGGTGCAATTCACTTCTCCCGGCGCGGGCACGGTGAGCGCCATCCATCGGGGCGAAAAGCGGGTGTTCCAGTCGATCGTGATCGAGCTGGACGGCGACGAGGCGGTGAGTTTCGCCAAATATACGGATGCGGAACTGGGCGCGCTCGACGCCGCCGGGGTGCGGGAAAACCTGCAACAGTCCGGCCTCTGGACGGCATTGCGCACCCGCCCCTACAGCAGGACGCCCGCCGCCGACGCCACGCCGGGCGCGATCTTCATCACCGCCATCGACACCCATCCGCTCGCGGCCGACCCCGCCGTGGTCATCGCCGAGCACACGCAGGACTTCCTGCGCGGGGTAAAAGCCCTCTCGAAACTCGCGCCCAAGGTTTTCATCTGTGCGGACGCCACGAGCAACATTCCCGGCGAGGGGCTGTCCAGCGTGCGTTTCGAGCGTTTCTCCGGCCCGCACCCGGCGGGACTGCCGGGGACGCACATCCACTTTCTCGATCCGGTCGACGCCCACAGGACGGTCTGGCACATCGGCTACCAGGACACGATCGCCATCGGCAAGCTCTTCGCCACCGGGCAACTGTGGGTAGAGCGGGTCGTGGCGCTCGCCGGGCCCGCGGTGACGAAGCCGCGCCTGCTGCGCACCCGCCTGGGCGCGAACCTGGCTGACCTGACCACGGGCGAATTGCAGGCGGGCGACAACCGCATCGTGTCCGGCTCCCTCTTCGGCGGGCGCACGGCCAGCGGCCCGTTCGGCTTTCTCGGGCGTTTCCACCAACAAGTCTCCTGTCTGAAAGAAGGGCGCGACCGCGAACTGCTGCCCTTCCTGCGCGCCGGTTTCGACAAGCATTCGGTGCTCAACATCTACGCCTCGAAGCTCTTCGGCAAACGCCGCTTCCCCTTCACCACCACCACCAACGGCAGCCCGCGCGCCATGGTGCCGGTGGGCAACTACGAAGCCGTGATGCCGCTCGACATCCTGCCCACGCAACTGCTGCGCTACCTGATCGTCGGCGACACCGAAATGGCGCAGAAACTCGGCGCGCTCGAACTCGACGAAGAAGACCTCGCGCTGTGCTCCTACGTGTGCGCGGGCAAATACGAATACGGGCCCATCCTGCGGGACAACCTGACGCGAATCGAAAAGGAAGGCTGAACATGGGCCTGCGTTCATATCTCGACAGCATCGAACACCATTTCGCCAGGGGGGGACGGTTCGAGCGCTGGTTCGCGCTCTACGAAGCGACGGACACCTTCCTCTACCGCCCGGCGAGCGTCACCCGCACCACGGCGCACGTGCGCGACGGCATCGACCTCAAGCGGATGATGATCCTGGTCTGGTTCGCCACCTTCCCGGCCATGTTCTTCGGCATGTGGAACGTGGGCTTCCAGGCCAACACCGCCTACGCCGCGCAGCCGGAACTGCTGGCTTCGGCGACGGACTGGCACCTGGCTATCATCCGGCTGCTGGCTGGCTTCGACCCCGGCAGCCTGTGGGACAACCTTTTCCATGGCGCGGTGTATTTCGTGCCGATCTACCTGGTGACTTTCGCCGTCGGCGGCTTCTGGGAAGTACTGTTCGCCATGGTGCGCGGGCACGAAGTCAACGAAGGCTTCTTCGTCACCTCGGTGCTGTTCGCCCTCATCCTGCCGCCCACCATTCCCCTGTGGCAAGTGGCGCTCGGCATCAGCTTCGGCGTGGTGATCGCCAAGGAAGTCTTCGGCGGCACGGGCAAGAACTTCCTCAATCCCGCGCTGGCCGGGCGCGCCTTCCTCTTCTTCGCCTACCCGGCGCAAATCTCGGGCGACGCGGTCTGGACGGCGGTCGACGGCTTCACCGGCGCGACGCCGCTGGCCCAGGCCGCCCAGGAAGGCATCGGACAACTCGCGGAAAACGGCCTGACGTGGTGCGACGCCTTCATCGGCATCATGCCCGGCTCGGTCGGTGAAACCGGCACGCTGGCCATCCTCCTCGGCGGCGCGGTGCTGCTGCTGACGCGGATCGCGGCATGGCGCATCGTCGCGGGCATCTTCCTTGGCATGAGCGTCCTGAGCCTGCTGTTCAACCTCATCGGCTCCGCGACGAACCCCATGTTCGCCGTGCCCTGGTACTGGCACCTGGTGCTGGGCGGCTTCGCCTTCGGCGCCTTCTTCATGGCGACCGACCCCGTTTCCGCCGCCATGACCGACACCGGCAAATGGATTTTCGGCGTCCTGGTCGGCGTCATGGTGATACTGATCCGGGTCGTGAACCCCGCCTTCCCGGAAGGCATGATGCTGGCGATCCTGTTCGGCAACCTGTGCGCGCCCCTGATCGACCATTTCGTGGTGGCGGCCAACATCAAGCGGAGGATGGCTCGCCATGTCCAGCAATAAAGAATCGACCGCGCGCACGCTCGCCGTGGCGCTCGTCGTCAGCCTGGTGGCCGCCGTCTTCGTCGCCGGCTCGGCCGTCTACCTGAAACCCGTGCAAGAGCAGAACCGGCAGATCGACAAACAGCGCAGCATCCTGGCCATTGCCGGCATCGGCGACGCGGCGCTTTCCGCCGGGGAAGTGCGGGCGCTGTTCGAGCGCCGCATCGAAGCCCAGGTCATCGACCTCACGACCGGCGAAATCGACACGAGCCGCGATCCCGCGACCTTCGACGCCCTCAAGGCGGCGCGCGATCCCGCGACCTCCGTGGCACTGCCGGGCGACAAGGACATCGCCCTCATCAAGCGCCGCGAGCAGTTCGCCACGGTATACCGGCTGGAGAACGACGACGGCCAGCTCGAAGCCCTGATCCTGCCCGTGCGCGGTTACGGCCTGTGGTCGACGCTCTACGGCTTTCTCGCCATCGCCCCCGACCTGAACACCGTGATCGGCCTCGGCTTCTACCAGCACGGCGAAACGCCGGGCCTGGGCGGCGAAGTGGACAACCCGAAATGGAAGGCGCACTGGCCCGGCAAGACCCTGTTCGACGACGCGGGCCATCCGGCGATCCGGATCGTCAAGGGCGGCGTCCCCCCAGGCAGCCCCGACGCCGCGCACCAGGTAGACGCCCTCGCGGGCGCGACGCTCACCAGCAAGGGCGTCGACCATCTGCTCGCCTTCTGGCTCGGCGAACAAGGCTTCGGCCCCTACCTCGACAAGCTGCGCCGGGACGGCGCCTGAACGGGACAAGAACAGGAAAAGGTCTGAACCATGGCTAAACAGGCAAGCGCAAGAGAAGTCCTCCTCAACCCGGTCTTCAACAACAACCCCATCGCCCTGCAAATCCTCGGCATCTGCTCGGCGCTGGCTGTCACATCCAACCTCGACACGGCGCTGGTGATGGCGATCGCGCTCACTTCGGTGACGGCTTTCTCCAACCTCTTCATCGCCATGATCCGCAGGCAGATTCCGGCCTCGATCCGCATGATCGTGCAGATGGTCATCATCGCCTCGCTGGTGATCGTGGTCGACCAGATCCTGCGCGCCTACGCCTTCACGCTCGCCAAGCAGTTGTCGGTATTCGTCGGCCTCATCATCACCAACTGCATCGTCATGGGCCGCGCCGAAGCCTTCGCCATGCAGAACCCGCCCTGGGCTTCCTTCCTGGACGGCATCGGCAACGGTCTCGGCTATTCCGCCATGTTGCTGGCGCTCGGCGTGGTGCGCGAGCTGTTCGGCGCGGGCAAGCTCTTCGGGCACGAAATCCTGCCGCTCGTGCAGGACGGCGGCTGGTACCAGCCCAACGGCCTGCTGCTCCTGCCGCCTTCGGCCTTCTTCCTGATCGGGCTTTTCATCTGGGCGCTGCGGATGTGGAAGAAAGGGCAACAGGAACCGGCGACGTTCAGGCTCGCGCCGCAGGTGAAGGAAGAAGACAACGGCTGGAAGGAAGCGTGACCATGGAACGTTCATTGCTGGGATTCCTGTTGCTCCTGGGGGTAGTGATATGCCTTGTGGCCTTTTTCTGCCGGGCCACACCGTCTTCCCGTCGTCGTCGTCGTGGCGGCGGCGGATTCATCAATGGCGAATCCGAGAGCGTCGGGGACAGCGGAAGCGGAGGCGGAGGCTGTGATGGCGGCGGCGGCGGAGACGGCGGCGGAGGCTGTGATGGCGGCGGCGGCGGGGATTGACCTCGTGTCACGGCCATGATGGTGGACGGATCCTTTCTCCGAATGGGCGCCCGCCCCGTTTTGCGGGGAAGTCGAAATAAAGGAAATTCTTGCCGCAACGGCCCTTGTCGCAGCGGGAGTCATTGACATGAAAAAACGGAAAAACACCACCGCCCCTCATGAAAAAGGAGAAGCCTGAATGGAACATCTCTTGAGCCTTTTCGTGCGCGCCGTGTTCATCGAGAACATGGCGCTCGCCTTCTTCCTGGGCATGTGCTCCTTCATCGCCATCTCCAAGAAAGTGGAAACCGCCATCGGCCTCGGCATCGCGGTCATCGTGGTGCAGGCGATCACCCTGCCCGCCAACAACCTCGTCTACACCTACCTCCTGCGCGACGGGGCGCTGGCCTGGGCGGGGCTGCCGGATGTCGATCTCTCCTACCTCAGCTTTCTCACCTTCATCGGCGTCATCGCCGCCATCGTGCAGATCCTGGAAATGGCGCTCGACAAATACCTGCCCGCGCTCTACAACGCGCTCGGCATCTTCCTGCCGCTGATCACCGTCAACTGCGTCATCATGGCCGGCTCCCTCTTCATGCAGGAACGCGACTACGGTTTCTCCGAATCGGTCGTCTACGGCATCGGCTCCGGGTTTTCGTGGGCGCTGGCCATCGCGCTCCTGGCTGGCATCCGCGAAAAGCTCAAATACTCGGACGTGCCCGCCGGCCTGCGGGGGCTGGGCATCACCTTCATCATCATCGGCTTGATGTCCCTGGGCTTCATGTCGTTTTCCGGCGTGCAACTCTGAGGAAAAGCGATGAACACACAGGAAATCTTTCTCGCCATCGGCATGTTCACCGGCATCGTGCTCGCGCTGGCTGTCGTCATCCTCGTGGCGCGCGCCTGGCTGGTCTCCAGCGGCGAAGTCAACATTGCCATCAACGGCGAGCGCAACATCGCCGTGTCCGCCGGGGGAAAACTGCTGCAAACACTGGCTGCGAACGACGTCTTCCTTTCTTCCGCCTGTGGCGGCGGCGGCACCTGCGGGCAGTGCAAATGCCAGGTGCTCGAAGGCGGCGGCGACCTGCTGCCCACCGAAGAGCCGCACTTCACCAAACGCGAGGCACGCGCCGGCTGGCGGCTTTCCTGCCAGGTGGCGGTGAAGCAGGCGATGAAAATCCAGGTGCCGGAAGAAGTCTTCGGCGTCAAGAAATGGGAATGCACGGTGGCATCCAACCCCAACGTCGCCACCTTCATCAAGGAACTCACCCTGCGCCTGCCGGAAGGCGAACACGTCGATTTCCGCGCCGGCGGCTACGTGCAGCTCGAATGCCCGCCGCACACGGTCAATTACCGGGATTTCGACATACAGCCCGAATACCGTGGCGACTGGGACAAATACGACATGTGGCGTTACGTCTCGAAAGTGGACGAGCCGACGATCCGCGCCTACTCGATGGCGAACTACCCGGAAGAAAAAGGCATCGTCAAATTCAACATCCGCATCGCCTCGCCCCCGCCGGGCCGCGACGACATACCGCCGGGCAGGATGTCTTCCTACGTCTTCAACCTGAAGCCGGGCGACAAGATCACCGTCTACGGCCCCTTCGGCGAATTCTTCGCCAGGGAGACGGACGCCGAAATGGTCTTCGTCGGCGGCGGCGCGGGCATGGCGCCGATGCGCTCGCACATCTTCGACCAGATGAAGCGCCTGAAGACGAAACGCAAGATCAGCTTCTGGTACGGCGCGCGCTCGCTGCGCGAAGCCTTCTACCTCGACGATTTCAACCAGCTACAGGCGGACAACCCCAACTTCACCTGGCATCTGGCGCTCTCCGACCCGTTGCCGGAAGACAACTGGACGGGGCCGACCGGCTTCATCCACAACGTGCTCCACGACAACTACCTGAAAGAGCATCCCGCGCCCGAGGACTGCGAGTTCTACATGTGCGGCCCCCCGATGATGAACGCTGCCGTCATCAAGATGCTGCTCGATCTCGGGGTCGAACGGGAGAACATCATGCTGGACGAATTCTAGGG
>JAIRNL010000150.1 GCA_031258035.1 Azoarcus sp.
GTTATACTCCGCGCCTTTCGGGGGTGGCCTGCCTTTTCGGCCATCCGATTCAAATCCACCGCCAGCCAATCGTAGCCGGCGATGAGGAGAACAACATGAGTCTAGGCCTTGTTGGACGCAAGGTCGGCATGACTCGCATTTTTGCCGAGGATGGCGCATCCATCCCGGTGACGGTGCTTGACGTGTCCGATAACCGTGTGTCCCAGATCAAGACAGACGACGCCGACGGCTATGCCGCCGTGCAGGTCGCGGTCGGCAAACGCCGAGCCAGCCGTATCGGCAAGGCGCTGGCTGGCCATCTCGCCAAGGCGGGGGTCGAACCCTGCCGCCTGTTGCGCGAATTCCGTGTCGAAGTCGGAAAGCTCGCCGCGCTGAAGGCGGGCGATGCCATCGGCGCCGATATCTTTGCCGTCGGACAAAAAGTCGACGTCACCGGCACCTCCATCGGCAAGGGCTACGCCGGCGTGCAGAAACGCCATAACTTCGGTTCGCAGCGCGCCAGCCACGGCAACTCGGTCTCCCACAACGCGCCCGGCTCCATCGGCATGGCGCAGGATCCGGGGCGCGTGTTTCCGGGCACGCGCATGTCCGGCCAGCTTGGCAACGTGCAGCGCACGACACAGGGGCTGGAAGTGGTGCGCATCGACCTCGAACGCCAGCTGCTGCTGGTCAAGGGCGCTGTGCCGGGCGCCAAGGGTGGCGACGTGCTCATCCGTCCCGCGGTGAAGGCATAAGGGGACGACATGGAACTGACACTCTTGAATGCCGAAGGCCAGACTTCGACGCTACAGGCGTCCGACGCGCTTTTCGGCCGCGATTACAACGAGGCGCTGATCCACCAGGTCGTGACCGCCTATCTGGCTAATGCCCGCGCCGGCAACCGCGCCCAGAAGACGCGCGCCGAAGTCTCGCACTCGACGAAAAAGCCGTTCCGCCAGAAGGGCACGGGCAACGCCCGCGCCGGGATGTCGTCCAGCCCGTTGTGGCGCGGCGGCGGCCGGATCTTCCCGAACAAGCCGGACGAGAATTTCTCCCAGAAGGTCAACCGCAAGATGTACCGCGCCGGCGTGGCCTCCATCCTGTCGCAGCTCGCGCGCGAGGATCGCCTCGCCGTGGTCGATGATTTCCGCGTCGAGGCGCCGAAGACGCGCCTGCTCGTGCAAAAGCTCAAGGGCCTGGGGCTCGACTCGGCGCTCGTGATCACCGACGACGTGGACGATAACCTCTATCTCTCCTCGCGCAACCTGCATGACGTGCTGGTGCTCGATGTCAACAAAACCGACCCGGTGTCGCTGGTGCGTTTCCCGAAGGTGCTCCTCACCCGGAGCGCACTTGCCAAGATGGAGGAGGCGTGGCAATGAGCGCCGTAAATCAGGAACGTCTGCTACAGGTGCTGCTCGCCCCGCAGATTTCGGAAAAGGCGACCTGGGTCGCCGACAAGAACGAGCAGGTCATCTTCAAGGTGACTTCCGACGCCACCAAGCCCGAGGTGAAAGCCGCGGTCGAAGCCTTGTTCAAGGTCGAAGTCGAATCGGTGCAAGTCCTGAACGTCAAGGGCAAGGTCAAGCGCAAGGGCCGCATCACGGGCCAGCGCAAGGGCTGGAAGAAGGCTTTCGTCAGCCTGAAGCCCGGACAGGAAATCAACTTCGTGGGCGGGGAGTAAACGATCATGGCATTGGTAAAACTCAAGCCCACCTCCGCCGGTCGCCGCGCGATGGTCAAGGTGGTCAACCCCGACCTGCACAAGGGCCGGCCGGTCGACGCCCTGCTCGAAAAGAAGACCAGCAAGGCCGGGCGCAACAACAGCGGGCGCATCACCGTCCGCCACCAGGGCGGCGGTCACAAGGCCCATTACCGGGTGATCGACTTCCGTCGCAACAAGGATGGCGTCCCCGCCAAGGTCGAACGCATCGAATACGACCCGAACCGCTCCGCGAACATCGCCCTGCTGCTCTATGCCGATGGCGAGCGCCGCTACATCATCGCGCCGCGCGGCGTCGAGATCGGACAAACGCTGCTGAGCGGCGCCGAAGCGCCGATCAGGCCCGGCAACGCCCTGCCGATCCGCAACATCCCGGTCGGTTCGACGATCCACTGCATCGAACTGCTGCCCGGCAAGGGCGCGCAGATCGCGCGCTCGGCGGGCGCCTCGGTACAACTGCTTGCCCGTGAAGGCGCGTATGCGCAACTGCGGCTGCGCTCCGGCGAAATCCGCCGCGTGCACGTCGAATGCCGCGCCACCATCGGCGAAGTCGGCAACGAGGAGCACGGCCTGCGCAAGATCGGCAAGGCCGGCGCCAACCGCTGGCGCGGCATCCGTCCGACGGTGCGCGGCGTGGTCATGAACCCGGTCGATCACCCGCACGGCGGCGGCGAAGGCCGCACCGGCGAAGGCCGGGTGCCGGTGAGCCCGTGGGGCACGCCGACCAAGGGGTATCGGACGCGCAACAACAAGCGCACCGATACGATGATCGTGCAGCGTCGTCACAAGCGTTAAGGGTAAGGGGTAACAGATGGCACGCTCTATCAAGAAAGGCCCGTTCGTCGACGCGCATCTCCTGAAAAAGGTCGACACCGCGCGGGCGAACAACGACAAGCGCCCGATCAAGACCTGGTCGCGTCGTTCCACCGTCCTGCCCGACTTCGTCGGCCTGACGATCGCTGTCCACAATGGTCGTCAGCACATTCCGGTCTATGTTTCCGAGAACATGGTCGGTCACAAGCTCGGCGAATTCGCGCTGACACGGACCTTCAAGGGGCACGCCGCCTCGAAGAAGGCCGTCAGGAAATAAGGAAAGATGATGGAAACCAAAGCAAGTTTGCGCGGTGTTCGTCTTTCGGCGCAGAAAGGCCGCCTCGTGGCCGATCTGGTTCGCGGCAAGCCGGTCGAGCAGGCGCTCAACATCCTCGGCTTCTCGCCGAAGAAAGGCGCGAAGATCATCCGCAAGGTGGTCGAATCGGCCATTGCCAACGCCGAACACAACGACGGCGCCGACATCGACCTCCTGAAGGTCAAGACCATCCACGTGGAAGAAGGTCTGACCCTCAAGCGTTTCACCGCGCGGGCCAAGGGCCGCGGCAATCGCATTTCCAAACCGACCAGCCACGTCTACGTGACGGTTGGCGAGTAAGGAGCACACATGGGTCAGAAAATTCATCCCACTGGATTCCGGCTCGCCGTCACACGTGACTGGGGTTCGCGCTGGTATGCGTCGAGTCAGGACTTCTCGAAAAAACTCGGCGAGGATCTCAAGGTTCGGGCTTACCTCAAGAAGCGCCTCTCGCATGCGTCGGTGTCGCGCGTCATCATCGAGCGCCCGGCCAAGAATGCCCGCATCACCCTCTTCTCGGCGCGGCCGGGCGTGGTGATCGGCAGGAAAGGCGAGGACATCGAGGCGCTCAAGCGGGATCTGCAAAAAATCATCGGCGTGCCGGTGCACGTGAACATCGAGGAAGTGCGCAAGCCTGAGATCGACGCCAAGCTGATCGCCGATTCGATCGCCCAGCAGCTCGAAAAGCGCATCATGTTCCGCCGCGCCATGAAGCGCGCCATGCAGAACGCCATGCGCCTGGGCGCGCAGGGCATCAAGGTCATGAGCGCCGGACGCCTGAACGGCGCTGAAATCGCCCGCACCGAGTGGTACCGCGAAGGCCGCGTGCCGCTGCACACTCTTCGCGCGCACATCGACTACGGTGTCTCCGAGGCGCAGACGACCTACGGCATCATCGGCATCAAGGTCTGGGTCTACAAGGGCGAAACGGTTGGCCGCAACGAACAGCCGGCTGCCGCCGAGCCAGAGGCCGAAAACCGTCGCGGTCGCCGTGGCGCGCCTCGCGGCGAACGCGGCGATGGCGAAGGCCGGCCCGGTCGCCGCGCCTCTCGCCGGCAAGAAGAAAGCAGGAGCGAATGATGCTACAGCCGACGAGAAGGAAATACCGCAAGGAGCAAAAAGGCCGTAACACCGGCCTGGCCACGCGCGGCGTGAAGGTCAGCTTCGGTGAATACGGCCTCAAGGCGGTCGGTCGCGGCCGTTTGACCGCGCGCCAGATCGAGGCGGCGCGGCGGGCGATGACCCGCCACATCAAGCGCGGCGGCCGTATCTGGATTCGTATCTTCCCGGACAAACCGATCTCCAGGAAACCCGCCGAAGTGCGGATGGGGAACGGCAAGGGCAACCCCGAATACTGGGTGGCCGAAATTCAGCCGGGCAAGGTGCTCTACGAAATGGACGGCGTCGACGAGGCGCTCGCGCGCGAAGCTTTCCGGCTGGCTGCCGCCAAGCTGCCGATCGAGACCGTGTTCGTCACGCGCCAGGTGGGATAAAGCATGAAAGCGAGTGAACTCCGCGCCAAGGGCGCAGCAGAACTGAATCAGGAGTTGCTGGATTTGTTGAAGGCGCACTTTTCGTTGCGCATGCAGCATGCCACCCAGCAATTGAGCAACACGAGCCAGCTTGGCAAGGTGCGCCGCGACATCGCGCGCGTGCGCACCCTCATTCGTGAAAACGGCAAAAAGGCGGGTGTGCAATGAGCGAACAAGAACAACAAGTGCGGAAAGTTCGCCGCACGCTGGTCGGACGTGTCGTGAGCGACAAAATGGACAAGACCGTCACCGTGCTGGTCGAGCGTCGGGTGAAACACCCGCTCTACAACAAGATCGTGACCAAGTCGGCCAAATACCATGCCCATGTCGAAAACGGCGTGGCGGGGCAGGGCGACCTCGTGGAAATCGAGGAATGCAGGCCGATTTCCCGCACCAAGACCTGGCTGGTGACGCAGGTGGTGGAAAAAGCGCGCGTGATCTGAACGCGCGCCGCAAAGCCGGCGATGAGTACGGGAAGCGGTCTGGCGCTCGGGTGCCGGGCCGCTTTTGTTTTGTCCGCCTGGCCTTGGAGGGTGTTTTCAACATGCCAGAATTGGCGATCAGGCATTCCCAGGCAGGGCAGGCACAGGGGCCTGCCCCGACATTGCGTCCCGCGCGGCGGCCTGATCGCTGGGCACGCCGATTGTGGTAGGGGCAGGCCCCCGTGCCTGCCCCCGCTCATTTCGCCAACCATGGGTATTTTGAAAACACCCTCTTGGCCTCTCCCGCCTTTCTCACGAGAGGCCGAGCCGGATCATCGCCGTTCCCGAATCCCTTCCGCGAGCCTTGCGCCATGCCCGAAATCACCCACTACCGGCTCACCGTCCAGGTGCCCGCACAACACGCCGAAACCCTGAAAAACGCCCTGTTCGCCGCCGGCGCCGGTTGCTATGACGGTTACGACCGCTGTTGCTGGCAGGTGCTCGGCGATGGGCAATTCCGCCCCCTGCCCGGCG
>JAIRNL010000221.1 GCA_031258035.1 Azoarcus sp.
AAACCATGAGCGTGGTTTTTTAAAACCATGAGCGTGGTTTTTTAAAACCATGAGCGTGGTTTTTTAAAACCATGAGTGTCGTTTTCCAACGCCGCCAGTGTGCCCTCATCCGGCCTTCGGCCAGGCGAGGCTGAGGACGAGGACGCGCGCGATGGCGCGCATCCAGCGATCGGGCAGAAAGCCGCCAGCGGCGCGGGAAGGCGCGGGGGGCTATTCAAATGTCCAGAGGCGTGGCGCGTGATCCGCCCAGGCGGCGTGAAGGGGGAAACACCGGCCCGGGACGCCGGACCGCGCGGGCGTCATGCCAATCTTCCCGCTCACTGACGTAAAATCCCCTCCCTTTTCCCGACCGCACGCTCTCGCGCATGACGCTCCACCCTACCCATTTCGATGTCGTCGTCGTCGGCGGCGGCCATGCCGGCACCGAGGCCGCGCTGGCCGCGGCGCGCATGGGCTGCCATACCCTGCTGCTGACCCACAATTTCGAGACGCTCGGCGCGATGAGCTGCAATCCTTCGATCGGCGGCATCGGCAAGGGGCACCTGGTCAGGGAGGTCGATGCGCTCGGCGGCGCGATGGCGGCGGCGGCGGATGAAGCGGGCATCCAGTTTCGCATCCTCAATGCTTCCAAGGGGCCGGCGGTGCGGGCGACGCGGGCGCAGGCCGACCGCGCGCTCTACAAGGCCGCCATCCGGCGGCGGCTGGAAAACCAGCCAGGGCTGTGGCTTTTCCAGCAGGCGGTCGACGATCTCATCGTGGAGAACGGGCGCGCGACAGGCGTCGTCACCCAGATCGGGCTGCGCTTCACGGCGAAAGCGGTGGTGTTGGCTTCCGGCACGTTTCTCAACGGTTTGATCCATGTCGGGCTGGCTCATCATCCGGCAGGCCGCGCCGGCGACCCGCCCGCGATCCGGCTCGGCGAGCGCCTGAAAGAGCTTGGCCTGCCGCAAGGCCGCCTCAAGACCGGCACGCCGCCGCGGCTCGATGCGCGCAGCATCGATTTTTCGGGGATGACGGCGCAGCCAGGCGATATGCCGCTGCCGGTGTTCGGCTTTCTGGGCCGCCCGGAGCAACATCCCGCGCAGTTGCCTTGCTGGGTGACGCAGACCAATCCCCGCACCCACGACATCATCCGCGCCAATCTCGACCGCTCGCCGATGTATGCAGGGGTGATAGAAGGCGTGGGGCCGCGCTATTGCCCGTCCATCGAGGACAAGATCCACCGTTTCGCCGGACGGGACAGCCATCATGTGTTCCTCGAGCCGGAGGGGCTGACGACGCACGAGGTCTACCCCAACGGGATTTCCACGTCGTTGCCTTACGATGTGCAGCGCGATGTCGTGCATTCCATCGCCGGGCTGGAAAATGCCCATATCCTGCGTCCCGGCTATGCCATCGAATATGATTATTTCGATCCGCGCCATCTGCGTTCGTCGCTGGAGACGCGCGAGATCGGCGGGCTTTTTTTCGCCGGGCAGATCAACGGTACCACCGGCTACGAGGAGGCCGCGGCGCAGGGATTGCTCGCGGGCCTGAATGCCGCGCGGCAAGCGCAGGGCCGCGCGCCGTGGAGCCCGCGCCGCGACGAGGCTTACCTCGGCGTGATGGTCGACGATCTCATCACGCGCGGCGTCTCCGAGCCGTACCGGATGTTTACGTCGCGCGCCGAGTATCGCTTGCAATTGCGCGAGGACAACGCCGATCTGCGCCTCACTGAAAAGGGGCGCGAATTCGGTCTGGTCGATGATGTGCGCTGGGAGGCGTTTTGCGTCAAGCGCGAGGCGATCGAACGTGGCGCGGCGGCGCTGAAGGCGGCCTGGGCGCGGCCCGAGGCGATCCCCGCCGCGGAGCAGGAACGGGTGTTCGGCAAGTTGCTGGAGCGCGAAACGCGCTATTTCGATCTCCTGCGCCGCCCGGACGTGGCCTGGGAGGCGCTGATGTCGCTGCCCGGCGCGCCCGATCCCGGCACCGACGACGGGCGCGTCATCGAGCAGATCGGCATCGCCGCCAAATACCAGGGCTATATCGAGCGCCAGCGGGACGAGGTCGCCCGCCAGTCGCATGCCGGAGGGTGGCGGCTGCCGGAGGACATCGATTACGCCGAGGTGCGCGGTCTCTCCAGCGAGGTGCGGCAAAAGCTCGATGCGGCCCGGCCCGAGACCATCGCCCAGGCAAGCCGGGTGCAGGGCGTGACCCCGGCGGCGATTTCCCTGCTCCTGGTGTGGCTCAAGCGCCGCGAGGCGGCAAGCCCATGAGCGGCGCGCTCGAACCTCACGCCCGCGCGCTGGCTGACGGCATGGCGGCGCTCGGGATCGCGCCCGCGCCGGGGCTGCTCGCGCGCCTGCTGGCTTTCGGCGAGCTGCTGCTGAAGTGGAACCGGGTCTATAACCTCACGGCGATCCGCGAACCGGGGGAAGTCGTCACGCACCATCTGCTCGACGCGCTCGCCGTGTTGCCGTGGATCGAAGACCCGCGCACGCTGGCTGATGTCGGTTCGGGCGCGGGGTTGCCGGGGATTGTGCTCGCGCTCGCCCGTCCCGCCATGATGGTGTATTCGATCGAGGCGGTTGGCAAAAAGGTGAGCTTCCAGCAGCAGGTAAAAATCGAATTGAAGCTGGAGAACTTGGTCGTCATCCAGCGGCGGGCCGAGGCGATCCGGCCGGCGGAGTTGCCCGGCGGCAGTGGCGCGGAGGGCGTGATTTCGCGCGCTTTTTCCAGTCTGGCTGATTTCGTGCGGCTGGCTGGCCACCTGGTGGAGGCCGGCGGCGCGCTGTACGCGATGAAGGGCGCGCGCCCGGAAGCCGAAATGGCGGCGCTGCCCGCCGGCTGGCTGCTCGAGGCGGTGCGGACGTTGACCGTGCCGGGGCTGGAAGCCAGACGACATCTGTTGTCGATCCGGCGAAAGTGAATGGCCCGCCCGATCCGCGTCCGGCGCGGATCGGGCGGGCCGCGACGATGCCCGGGTTTTCAGGATTTCCTGCCGGTCGGGCAGGCGCCCGTCGCGCAGCCGCCGCTGGTATTGATCCCGAATAGCGAATAGGCCGGACAAAACCGGAAGACGCCGCTCAGGAGCGGCAGCGCGCCGAGCCAGCCCCACCAGCCCACGATGCCGGTGGCAGCCAGTGCGACGAGGGCGATGCCGGCGACGATGCGGATGAGGCGGTCGGGACAACCTACGTTGGTTTTCATGTGCTGTTTTCTCCGTCGGGGGAATCAGGCTTGCGCGGCGGAAAATTCGTCGAAGGCCGCCATGGCTTCGGTGGCCCACATCATCGAGGGGCCGCCGCCCATCTGGATGGCGACGCCCAGGGTTTCCGCCACTTCGGCGCGGGTCGCGCCCAGCTTCACCAACGCCTGTGCGTGAAAGGCGACGCAGCCCTCGCAGCGCGCGGCCACGCCGAGCGCGAGCGAGATCAGTTCCTTGGTCTTGCCGTCGAGCGCGCCGTCGGCGATCGCCGCGCCGGTGAGTTCCTGGAAGCCTTTCATGACGCCGGGAATGGCGGCAGCCAGGTCTTTTGCCCGGCGCATGTTTTTCCGGTTGGCGTCCTGGTATTGCGTATTGCTCATTTTCTTCTCCTGGGAAAAAAGGATGTGAAGCCTGAAACGGCCGGCGGCGTTCCCCGCGTGTGCAAGGTGGGGAACGCCGCCGAGGGGTAGGATAACACAATATTAGTATATTTCTAATAATGCGATTCATGGTCGGCGTGGCCACGGATTCCTGTTCGCCCTGTTTCCGAGGCGAGAAGAAAGGGCCGCACCGCGTCACGCTCGATGCCGACCTGCCCGGCATGCCCGACCTGCTCGCCGCCGATCTGCCGCTGGAGCCGCGCCACCGCGATCACGCCCTGACCGGCGACTGGAAGGATTACCGCGATTGCCACCTTGAGCCCGACCTGGTGCTGATCTACCAGATTCACCAGGAATTGTCCGGGATGCGTTGAACGCCGCGCCGCCGGGGTTATTCCGAGCCAGTGTCCGG
>JAIRNL010000046.1 GCA_031258035.1 Azoarcus sp.
GAGAGGGCGTCGGAATAGAGGGTGCCGCCCATCGTCGCGCCGCTCTCGTCGCGGATGCGTTCGATCAGGCGGGGATCGTTGATGTTTTCGAGGAATACCGGCGCTTTTTCGCGCCGAAGCTGGGTGATGAGGCGGGCAAGGCCGCGCGCGCCCGGTCTGGCATCCCCGGCGACGCCCGCCGGGGCGAGGAAGCGCAGGCCGTAGGCGCGGGCGAAATAGGCGAAGGCGTCGTGCGAGCTGACGACTTGCCGATGCGCCGGCGGCAGGCGGGCGATGGCGGCGCGGATGTCGGCGTCGAGCCGGGCGAGCGCGTCCCGGTAGCGCGCGGCGTTGGCGCGGTAGATGTCCGCGCCGCCGGGGTCGGCGGCGGCGAGCGCGGCGGCGATGTTGTCGACGTAGATCAGGGCATTGGCCACATCTTGCCAGGCATGGGGGTCGATGCGCTCGGCGGCGGCCCCGTGCTCGTGGCGCTCGTCCGGGGCGTCCATGGACAGGGGGCGTATGCCGACGCTGGCGACGGCGAACGCGCCTTTGTATCCCGCCGAACGCGCCAGCCGGGGCAGCCAGTCGTCGTAGCCGAGGCCGTTGACCACGATCAGTCGCGCCCGTCCGGCGCGCCGGGCATCGGACGGGCGCGGTTCGTAGACGTGGGCATCCTGATCCGGGCCGACGAGGGCGTGTACCGTCACCCGTTCGCCGCCGACTTCGCGCGCCAGGTCGCCGAGGATGCTGAAACTGGCGACGACTTCGATTTCGGCGCGGGCGGCGGCGGATGCGAAAAAGAACCCGAGCGATACGAAAATCGCCTGTAGCAGGCGTGGGGGGGAGAGGGGGGGCAGGCGGAAATTCATTATCTTCATGACGACAGATGTCGATGTACGGGCAGGCGCGGCGCGAGTATTCCTCCCGGCGCGGCAGCCAGGGAGATGAAGTAGATCAGCCCGCAGACCATGATGATCGCCGGCCCCGCCGGGACGTCGACGTGGAAGGACAGCAGCAGTCCCGCCACGCCGCCGAGAAGAGCCAGCCCCGACGAAAGCGCCAGCATGGCCGGCAGCCCGCGCGTCCAGAGGCGCGCCGACGCCGCGGGCAGGATCATGATGCCGACGGCCATCAGCGTGCCGAGCGCGTGGAAACCGCTTACCAGGTTGAGTACGACCAGCAGCAGGAAACCGTAATGCGCGACCGGCGACAGGCGGCTGACCGCGCGCAGGAAGGCGGGGTCGAAGCACTCCAGCGCCAGGGGCCGGAACAGGAGCGCGAGGCCGAACAGCGAGAGGCTGGCGATGGCGGCGATCAGGCGCAGCGAGGCGTCGTCGAGCGCGAGCACCGAGCCGAACAGCACGCGCAGCAGGTCGAGATTGCGGCCGGAGAGCGATACGATCATGACCCCGGCGGCGAGCGAGAGCAGGTAGAAGGCGGCAAGGCTTGCATCTTCCTGGAGGTTGGAGGTGCGCGCCACCAGTCCGGCGGCAAAGACGACAGCCAGTCCGGCGGCGATGCCGCCGGCCGTCATCGCGCCCAGCGACAAGCCGCAGGCGAGGTAGCCGAGCGCCGCGCCGGGAAGGATCGCGTGGCTCATGGCGTCACCCATCAGGCTCATCCGGCGCAGCAGCAGGAATCCGCCCACGGGTGTTGCGCCCAGCGCCAGCGCCAGCGTGCCAGCCAGCGCCCGGCGCATGAAGCCGAAATCGGCGAACGGCGAGACGATGAATTCGTACAGGCTCACGCGGTCTCCGGCAGCGGGCATTCGCTGGCGCGTTCGTCGAAGGCTTCGGACAGGCGTCGGGCGCGGGCGAGGAGATCTTCGGTCATCACCCCGGCGGTGGGGCCGAAGGCCACCAGTTCGCGCGCGAGCAGCAGGCAGGTGGGGAAATGGCGGCGCACTTGTTCGAAATCGTGCATCACGGTGAGGATGGTGCGCCCTTGCGCGTGCCAGTGCAGGATCAGATGCACGAGGTCTTCGACCGTGCGCGCGTCGATGGCGGCGAAAGGTTCGTCGAGCAGGATGAGGGGTTCGTCCTGGAGGATCAGCCGCGCGAAACGCGCCCGCTGCAATTGCCCGCCCGAGAGCGAACCGATGGGCCGCGCCGCGAACCCAGCCAGGCCCACCGCGTCGAGCGCCCCGGAGACGCGCCGCCGCCGCGCGCGGTCGAGTCCCCGGAAAGCGCCGGTTTCGCGCCACAGCCCCATCGCCGCCATGTCGAAGACCGACACCGGGAAATTGCTGTCCAGCGCGTTGCGTTGCGGCATGTAGGCGAGGCGCGTCCGGCCATGGTCTTGCAGGTGAATATGGCCGTCGAGCGGACGCAGTTCTCCGGCGATGCCTTTCAGCAGGGTGGATTTTCCCGCGCCGTTGGGGCCGACCACGGCGACCAGCGCCCCGGTGGGAATGTCTGCTTCCAGGTGGTGCACGGCGGGATGGCGCTCGTAACCGAGGGTCAGGTTCTCGAAGCGGATTGCGGGGGTATCGGAGGACATGAGAGCGGCTTCAGGCGAGCGCCCAGGCGGTGACGAGCCACAGCAGGGCGCTCGCCGCCACGGCGATGGACAGGCGCAGGCCGATGCCGCTGCAAAGCAGGCTGGGCGGCGGAGCCGGATCGGCGGCTTCGCCGGCAATGGCGTCGGGGGGCGGCGTTTGCTGCGGGTCCTGGCCGCCATGGCGCGCGTCACGCATGTGAGGCGAGCAGCACCGAGAATTCGCGCTCCAGGAGGGAGGCATCACCGAGATTGAGGGAAAGCAGCCGGCGCAGATGGCTGATGCTGTCGAGGTCGGTCATTTCGCAAACGATGCCGACCTGCTTGCCGTAGCGGTGCGCGATATGCCCCTCCATGCGCACGCAGGTTTCGCCGTCGAGACGCAATTCGAGCAGGCAGGGCGTATCGGTGGCAATATCGGGTAAATCGACGGCGATCAGGGCGCCACGCAAGGACAGATCGAGTACTTCGCATGGCCATTGGCCGTTGTTGGCCTGAAACGCGGCGGTGCCACGGAAGCGGATGCGCGAATAGCGTCTGCGTTGAACGGTGTTCATGGCGTCCCTCGGCGGTGATTTGTAATCATGTTAATCCCGGAATGATTCTGAGCCGTGTCGCCGTTGCCCGCAAGCGCGTCTGCGGCATCCGTGCGCCGTACTCCTTTACCGGGGCGGTGTCCCGGTAATCTATAATCCACAGAATTGGATTTACGGGATATTCAGTGGACGAAGCAGTCAGGCAAGCAGTTCCGCAACAACCATACTCTGATCATCCGCCTGTCGATGCGCTGCTCAACAGCCTGCTGATGCTGGTGCGCGCCTTTGGCGGCAATCAGACGCGCGATGCGATTATCGCCGGTCTGCCGCTCAAGGACGGACGACTGACTCCGGCGCTTTTCGAGCGCGCCGCGCGCCGCGCCGGGATGCGCAGCAATATCGTCGCCACCACGCTCGATGGTCTCAACCAGGCATTGCTGCCGGTCGTGCTGTTGCTCAACAACGGCAACGCCTGCGTGGTCACGCAGATGAGCACGCGCCGCAACCGCTGGAAAGTGATCTTTCCCGAACTGAGCGAGGCCGCGGTGATGCTGCGGCGCGAAGACCTGGAAAAACACTATGGCGGGCACGCGATCTACGTGCGCCCGGCGTTCCAGTTCGACGCGCGCGCGCCGCAAAGCGCGCGGGTGCGGAGCGGGCACTGGTTCTGGAGCGTCATTTCCGCCAACCGGCGCATCTACAACGACGTGTTGCTGTCCGCGCTGATCATCAACCTGTTCGCGGTGGCGATGCCGCTGTTCGTGATGAACGTCTACGACCGCGTGGTGCCGAACAGCGCCGTCGATACGTTGTGGGTGCTGACCATCGGCGTGTTCATCGTGCTGTTTTTCGATCTGGTGCTGCGGACGATGCGGGGGTATTTCGTCGACCTGGCCAGCAGCCGCGTGGACGTGGAGCTTTCGGCGCACATCATGGAGCGCGTGCTGGGTATGCGCATGGAGTCCCGCCCGGCGTCGGCGGGATCGCTTGCGGCGAGCATGAAGGCGTTCGAGAGCGTGCGCGACTTCATCGGTTCGGCGACCGTGACCGCTTTCATCGACCTGCCGTTCGCGCTGCTTTTCCTGATAATCATCGGCTGGATCTCGTGGCCGCTGATATTGCCTTTCGTCGTCGGCATCGTCCTGCTGGTGGGCTACTCCGTGGTCGTGCAGGGCAAGATGCACGACCTCTCGCAGACCTCTTACCGCGCCGGCGCGCAGCGCAACGCGACCCTGGTCGAAGGACTGGTCGGGGTGGAAACCCTGAAAGCGATGGGGGCGGAAGCCGCCATCCAGCGCAAATGGGAATGGAACACCGCCTTGCTGGCGCGGGTCAGCACGCAATTGCGCCTGCTTTCGGCCACGTCCGTCAATGGCGCCAACTGGGCCATCCAACTCGTGAGCCTCGTGGTGATGCTCATCGGCGTATACCTGATAAACGAAGGCGAACTCAGCTCCGGCGGGCTGGTGGCCTGTTACATGCTGTCGGCGCGGGCCATGGCGCCGGTCGGGCGCATTGCCGGCCTGCTCGTGCAATATCATGCCGCCGCCACGTCGCTGGAATCGGTCGATGGCCTGATGCACCGTGAGTGCGAGCGTCCGGAAGGCGCCAACTTCATCAGCCGCCGCAGCCTGCGCGGCGAGATCGAATTCCGCGATGTCGTCTTCAATTATCCGGGCCAGGAAGCTTCCTGCCTGAACGGTTTGTCGTTCCGGATCAAGGCGGGCGAGCACGTTGCCATCATCGGTCGTGTCGGCTCCGGAAAGACCACCATCGAAAAGCTCATCCTCGGCCTCTACCGCCCGTCGTCCGGCGCGGTGTTGATCGACGGCATCGACGCCCGCCAGCTCGATCCGGCCGAACTGCGCCGCCACATCGGCTACGTGCCGCAGGAATCAATGCTTTTTTTCGGCACCTTGCGCGAGAACATCGCGCTTGCCCGTCCGCATGCCGACGATGGCGACGTGCTGCGCGCCGCCGCCCTCGCCGGCCTGACCGAATTCGTCGATGCCCATCCGCAAGGCTTCGACATGGTGGTGAGCGAGCGCGGCGATTCCCTCTCTGGCGGGCAGCGCCAGGGCGTGGCCATCGCCCGCGCCGTCATCCACGATCCCCCCATCCTGTTGCTGGATGAACCCACGGCGTCGATGGACCACACCAGCGAAGAAGAAATCAAGCGTAACCTTGGTGAATTCAGTCAAGGCAAAACCATGCTCATCATCACGCACCGCACGCCGCTGCTGGCTTTGGCCAGCCGCATCATCGTCGTCGACAGTGGCCGCGTCGTTGCCGATGGCCCCAAGGCGCAGGTCGTCGAAGCCCTGCGCCAGGGCAAGGTGGGGAGGGGTCGGTAATGGGCAAGCCGGCCAAGGTCTCGCATGGCGCCTGGGGCGAAACATCGGCGCCCGCGCCCGCGCCGACGGCGGAGGCGCCCCAGAAAGAGCACATGCGGCATACCCGCAAGGCTTTCGAGCACATCGGCACCGCCTCGAACAAAGCGGCGGCGCCGATGCGGCCTTTTTTCGAACGATTCTTCGACCGTCTGCTGCCGGCCTTGCCGACTTCCCAGGAATTGGGGTGGGGCGCCGAGGCCGACTGGGCGCGGCTGCAACAGGAGCCGCTGCGCGCCCGGCGTCTGCTGCGCCTCATCGTCGTCGTCGTCCTGTTGCTGCTGGGCTGGGCGGCGCTGGCCCCGCTCGATGAAGTCACGCGCGGCGAAGGCAAGGTCATTCCATCGTCGCAGGTGCAGATCGTCCAGGCCGTCGATGGCGGTCAGGTCAAGGAGTTGCTGGTACGCGAGGGCCAGGAAGTCGTACCGGGGCAGGTGCTGCTGCGCATCGACCCCATCCGCTTCACTTCCGATGCGCTCAGCGGCCGCGCCAGAGTCCTCGGCCTCAAAGCAAAAGTAACCAGATTGCAGGCGCTCATCGACGGCCGGGACTTCGTGATGCCGGAAGACGTGTCCCAAGGCGCGCCCGACACCGCGGCCTCCGAACAAAGCCTGTATTACTCGTCGCGCGCCGAGGTTGATTCCCAACTCTCCATCGCCCGCCAGCAGCTTGCGCAGCGTGAAGAAGAACTCAACGAAGCGCGCGCGCGCCACGAGCAGGCTTCCCGCGGCCTCGATCTCGCCGTGCAGGAACTGGCGATGACCGAGCCGCTGCTGAAATCGGGCGCGGTCTCCGAAGTGGATATCATCAGGCTCAAACAGACGGTGACGAAGCTCTCCGGCGATCGCAGCCAGTCCGCGGCGCAAATCCAGAAAGTGCAGGCGGCGATCGCCGAATCCCGGCACAAGATCCAGGATGTCGAACTCGAAGCCCGCAACAAGTGGAGCAAGGAACTTGCCGACAGCATGACCGAGCTTGGCAGCCGTTCGGCGAGCGAAGTGGCGAGCGCCGACAAGGTCGAGCAGGCCGACGTGCGCTCGCCGGTGCGGGGCACGGTCAAGCGCCTGCTGGTCAACACCATCAACGCCGTGGTGCAGCCGGGCAAGGAACTGGTCGAAATCGTGCCGCTGGACGACGACCTGCTGCTCGAAGCGCAGGTCAAGCCCCGTGACATCGCTTTCCTGCGGCCCGGCCTGCCCGTGCGGGTCAAGATCACGGCCTACGACTTTGCCATCTTCGGCGGGCTCGATGGGACGCTCGAACACATCTCGGCCGATACCGTCACCGACGAGAAAGGCAATGCCTATTATCTCATCAGGGTACGCACGCTCGAATCCACATTGGGAGACAACATGCCGATCACCCCTGGGATGGTCGCCGAAGTCGATGTGCTGACCGGCAAGAAAACCGTGCTCGAATATTTGTTGAAACCCGTATTGCGGGCCAAGGCAAACGCCATGACGGAACGATGATGCGCAATCTTTTTCTCGTGTCGGGCATGGCGCAGCCCTCGCCGCGCTGGCGCGACGCCTTCCCCGATGGCCTGTCGCTTACCCGCGATGTAGCTGCCACGGCCCAGACGAAAACCGACATCGTCTGGCTGGGGACGACCGCTCCCGGCTGGGATAGCCTGCTTGCCGCCGCCTTGCGCCTGTTTGCCGACGTTCACGCGGTCGTGGTCTCCAATACGCCCAACGAACGTGAAGCCATGCTGGCCCTGAAAGTCGGCGCGCATGGCTATTGCCATGCCTGGGCACCGCCCGAGCAACTGCGCGAAGTTGCCCAGGTCGTGGGCAGGGGTGGGTATTGGATCGGGCCAGAGCTGATGTTCAGGCTGATCGACGTGGTCAACAAAGTGTTCCCCGCGCCCGAAGAACTTCCCAGGGAGCTTTCCGGGCGCGAAGCCGAAGTTGCCCGCGAAGTCGCGGCTGGCCGCTCCAACAAGGAGATTGCGGCATTCCTCGGCATTACCGAGCGCACGGTCAAGGCGCATCTGGGCGCCATCTTCACCAAATTGGGCGTGCGCGATCGCCTGCAACTGGCCTTGCGCTTGCGGGGGAGCGGCAAACAGACATGAGCGCGGTGATTTACATCAAAAAAGGCGCCGACGGCCGCATCACGGCGCTCAGCCGCGACCCCGGCCCGGACGGCGACCCCGACTGGAGCGCGCTGGACAGCGATGCGCCGGAAGTGCGGGCGTTCATCGCGGGACTCTCCGGGGCGGAAGACGCCTTGAGCAATTCAGACCTGCCGTTCGTGCGCGTGCTCGAAGACGTCATCGACCTCCTCACCGATC
>JAIRNL010000266.1 GCA_031258035.1 Azoarcus sp.
GTTATCAGATTCTGTTTGCATGATTCGTAAGCAAACGGATGTGCCGTGGCGGTCCGATAGCGGCGATGGCGCGCTTGAGATGATCGCAACACAGCAACCAGACCGATGTGATTCCGAACGGCTCCGCAGCCTCGCTCACCCAGGCTTGAGAGGGTGTTTTCAAAATACCCATAATTGGCGAACTGCGCGGGGCAGGCCCCTGTGCCTGCCCTGCCTGGGAATAACGGGACATCGCCCTGTGCATCACCGCCCCATCCACCCCAGGGAACCGCCCCGACATCACAATGATTTCCCTGTTTTTATTCGCCCCCGGCGCGCGCCGACGCCTTCACGCCCCTGGGGAAGCGCGGGAGCGGCGTTCAAACCCCGCTATAGCGGTTTTCAAACCCCGCCCTGGCTGCGTTGTCCCCCTTGCCTGAACGAACGCCGCGCCGACCGTTTTCCCGGTTGCGTCGTGACGTGCCGCGTGAGGCTTGCGTCCCACGCGGCGGCCTGATCGCCAATTATGGGTCTTTTGAAAACACCCTCTCTCACACCACAGCGGCAATCGCCTTCGCCACCACAGGCAGATTCTTGCCATTCAGGGCCGCCACGTTGATGCGGCCCGACGCCACGGCATAGACGCCGGACTCGTCCCTGAGCCGCTCCACCTGCGCCCTGTCCAGCCCGGTGAAAGAGAACATGCCGCGCTGCCTGGCGATGAAGGAAAAATCCCTGGCGACGCCTTCCGCCTTCAGCGCCTCGACCAGGCCGGCGCGCATGGCGCGGATGCGGTTTCTCATTCCGGCGAGTTCTTCTTCCCAGAGCTTCCTCAGATCCGGACTGCCCAGGACGGCGGCCACGATCGCGCCGCCGTGCGTGGGCGGATTGGAATAATTGGTGCGGATGACGCGCTTGACCTGCGAAGCCACCCTCGCCGCCTCTTCCTTGCCGGCGGTGACGATGGAGAGCGCCCCCACCCGTTCGCCGTACAAGGAAAAATTCTTGGAAAACGACGAAGAAACAAAAAACTGCGCGCCGCTGGCTGCGAACGCGCGCACCGCGGCGGTATCCTCTTCGATGCCGTCGGCAAAACCCTGATAGGCCATGTCGAGGAAAGGCACCAGACGCCTGTCCCGGCTGATCGCGGCGATTTCCCGCCACTGTTCGCCATCCAGATCCGCGCCGGTCGGATTGTGGCAGCAAGCGTGCAACAACACGACGGATTGCGGCGGCAGCGCGGCGAGCTTCTGCCTCATGGCGGCGAAATCGACGCCGCGCGTGGCCGGATCGTAATAGGGATAAGTTTCGACGGCAAACCCGGCGGCCCCGAACAGCGCGCGATGGTTTTCCCAGGAAGGATCGCTGATGAACAACGTGGCCTGCGGCAACAACTGCCTGAGGTAATCCGCGCCCACTTTCAGCGCGCCGGTGCCGCCGAGCGCCTGGATGGTGACGACGGCGCCGTTGGAAGCCAGATCCGAACCCGCGCCGAAGATCAGGTCGCGCACGGCCTGGTTGTAGGCGGGGTTGCCGTCGATGGGCTGGTAGCCGCGCGCCGGCTGCGCCCCGAGGCGGGCCTGCTCGGCGGCCCTGACCGCGGCCAGCAGCGGCAGCTTGCCGTTGTCGTCGTAATAGACGCCGACGCCGAGATTGACCTTGGCCGCGCGGCTGTCGGCATTGAAAGCCTCGGTCAGGCCGAGGATGGGATCGCGGGGAGCCATTTCGACGGCGGCGAACAATGATGCGGACATGAGAACTCCAATGTGGGTTGTTGGGGCGCGCGCCGGTTTGGGGAATAATGCCGGCGTGGCCCCGCAGGTGGTTTGTCGGGGACGAACGCCCGAAAATTCTAGCATGCGCGGCGGGCAAGCCCCTCGCCCCTCGCGCCCGCCCGTTTCTGGATCGAACCCCATGTCCGCCACGCGCGAGCATCCCATCGACACCGCAGCCAGCATCGAAACCTTCCCCGGCAGCCCGTTCCGCCTGCACCGGAGCTTCCTTCCCGCCGGCGACCAGCCAGAAGCGATCACCCAGTTGTGCGCGGGCATCGAAAGCGGCCTGATGTACCAGACGCTCCTCGGGGTGACGGGGTCGGGCAAGACCTACACCATGGCGAACGTCATCGCCCGCATGGGACGGCCCGCGCTGGTGCTTGCGCCCAACAAGACGCTGGCCGCGCAACTCTACGCCGAATTCCGCGAATTCCTCCCCGAAAACGCCGTCGAGTATTTCGTCAGCTACTACGACTACTACCAACCGGAAGCCTATGTGCCCTCGCGCGACCTTTTCATCGAAAAAGACTCCGCCATCAACGAGCACATCGAACAAATGCGGCTGTCCGCCACCAAAAGCCTGATGGAACGGCGCGACGTGGTGATCGTGGCCTCCGTCTCCTGCATCTACGGGATCGGCGACCCGGTCGACTACCACGCCATGATCCTGCACCTGCGCGCGGGCGAACGCATTGCCCGCCGCGAGCTGATCGCGCGGCTGGTGGCGATGCAATACACCCGCGCCGATCTCGATTTCCGACGCGGCGCCTTTCGCGTGCGCGGCGACGTGATCGACATATTCCCGGCGGAAAACGCCGAATACGCGGTGCGGATCGAAATGTTCGACGACGAAGTGGAACAACTCACCCTCTTCGACCCCCTCACCGGCCATCTCAGGCACAAGCTGGGACGATTCACCGTCTACCCTTCCAGCCATTACGTCACCCCGCGCGCCACCGTGCTGCGCGCCATCGAAGCCATCAAGGAAGAACTGAAAGAGCGCATCGCCTTTTTCCAGCGCGAAAACAAACTGGTCGAAGCGCAGCGGATCGAACAGCGCACCCGGTTCGACCTCGAAATGCTCAACGAAATGGGCTTTTGCAAAGGCATCGAAAACTACTCGCGCCATCTCGCCGGACGCCACCAGGGCGAACCGCCGCCCACCCTCATCGACTACCTGCCGTCCGATGCGCTGCTCTTCATCGACGAATCGCACGTCACCATCGGCCAGGTCGGCGGCATGTTCAAGGGCGACCGCTCGCGCAAGGAAAACCTCGTCGAATACGGCTTTCGCCTGCCCTCGGCGCTCGACAACCGCCCGCTGAAATTCGCGGAATTTGAAAGGCTGATGCCGCAGACCGTCTTCGTCTCGGCCACCCCGGCCAACTACGAGGAAACGCATCAGGGGCAAGTGGTGGAACAAGTGGTGCGTCCCACCGGCCTCGTCGACCCGGAAGTGATCGTGCGCCCGGCGACGACCCAGGTCGACGACCTCCTCGGCGAAATCCGCCGCCGCACCGATGTTGGCGAGCGCGTGCTGGTGACGGTACTCACCAAGCGCATGGCCGAAGACCTCACCGACTACCTCGGCGAACACGGCGTCAAGGTGCGTTACCTGCACTCGGACATCGACACCGTGGAGCGGGTCGAAATCATCCGCGACCTGCGCCTGGGCGAATTCGACGTTCTCGTCGGCATCAACCTGCTGCGCGAAGGGCTGGACATCCCCGAAGTCTCGCTGGTGGCGATCCTCGACGCCGACAAGGAAGGCTTTCTGCGTTCCGGACGCAGCCTCATCCAGACCATCGGTCGCGCCGCGCGCCACATCCACGGCGCGGCCATCCTCTACGCCGACCGGATCACCGACTCGATGCGCGCGGCCATCGGCGAAACCGAACGCCGCCGCGCCAAGCAGATCGCCTTCAACGAAGCGCACGGCATCGTCCCGCGCACCGTCACCAAGCGGATCAAGGACATCATCGACGGCATCTACAGCGACGAAGCCGTCGACGCGCGCCGGCCGCACGCCGCCGAACCCCGCCCCGACTACGCGGCGATGGACGAAAAAGCCCTGGCCAAAGCGATCCGGAAACTGGAAAAAACCATGCAGGAACATGCCCGCAACCTGGAATTCGAGCAGGCGGCGGCGGCGCGGGACGAACTCTTCCGTCTGCGGGAACGCGCCTTCGGCGCGGGCGGCACGCCGGCGCAAGAATCCGCGTAGAGACCATCC
>JAIRNL010000277.1 GCA_031258035.1 Azoarcus sp.
GGCCGTGGGAGACGGCGTCGCCTTGGCGGGCAGCGGGTTTGCCGGGCATGGGGGGCTTCGTGTGTGAAATATGACCGGTTTGTGGGTGGGGGGATTGTGCGGGAGGGATATGGATTGCGCAAGGGGGGCGGGTGGGAGGCCGGGACGGGGGGCGATGGTAATCGTGCCCCGTGTGTCGGAGGGCGGGGCAAGGTGGCGGACGGATTGCCTGAACTTTCCCTTCTCCCCCTTGCGGGGAGAAGGTGGCCGGAGGCCGGATGAGGGGGCCGCCCAGGCGGAGCAAGGCGACGGATGTAAGAGGGTGTTTTCAAAACACCCATAATTGGCGAAATGCGCAGGGAAGACCCCTGTGCCTGCCCTGCCTGGGAATGCCTGATCGCCAATTTTGGTATTTTGAAAACACCCTCTTACACGGCCACGCCGTGCGTACTCGTTTTTCAGGCAAAACGGCGTGCATGCTGGCCAAGCCTGGGTAATACTTGTGTCACATCGACCAACGGAGCAAGAGCCATGGCGCTTTCGATTCGACTGCCCGGCGACGTGGAAGACAGACTGAAAAGCCTGGCCGCGCGCACCGGACGCACGAAATCCTTTTACATCACAGAAGCGATTACCGAGCATCTGGAAAACCTCGAAGATTTGTACCTGGCTGAACAACGAATGGCCGATATTCGCGCCGGGCGCACCCAGACCGTGCCGCTTGAAGAAGTGATGAAGCAATATGGCATGGAAGGTTGAGCTTGACCCAGCCGCCGTATCAGTAGCATTGAGGACGACACCTTGCGCATCCTCGTGGTTCGCATTGGCAACCGGCGCGACGTGTACCGATGAACGCTCGCCACCTGAAAGGAAGCACTTGATCGGCGCCGATCTGCGCAGACAATTTGCGCGGGCCGCGGACTGACGGGCCGCCCGGCAGCAGACATTCAGGATTTACCCAACCTCGGCATCCATGACCCGGAACGGCCAAGGCATTGGCGCGGACGCCCACGCGGCGCATGACGTTTTTCCGGTAGACTCCACAGCCTTCCGTCCCGCCGCGCCACCGATGGTATCCGTCCCGCCGACCGCCTCTGTCGTTCCCAGCGCCACCGTCATGCGCCTGGGGGATCTGCTCGTGCGGCTCAATCGCCTGTCGGCGCGCGACCTCGAACAGGCGCTGGTGGCGCAGGGCGAAATCGGCGACCTGCTTGGCCGCGTGCTGGTGCGCCTGGGACTGCTCACCGATGTCGACGTCGCCCGCGCCCTGAGCGTGCAGCTGCGCCTGAAGCTGGTGTCGGCGGACGATTTTCCCAAGGCGCCGCTCCAGGTTCCCGGCATCGAACCCGATTATCTTCTCGCCCATTCGGTGCTGCCGCTCGCCATCGAGGACGGCAAGCTGTATGTGGCGATGTCCGTGCCGCAGGACGATTTCACCATCAAGGCGCTGCGGCTGGCTACCGGGCTGCGGGTCAGGCCGCGGATTGCGGTCGAAAGCGAGCTGCGCGGCGCGCTCGAACGCCTGTACGCGCCGGCGGAAGACGACGAGCCGGAAGAAGATGCCGCGACGCCCGGTTTCGCCGGCGGCGACAGCGAGTTCGTCGAACATCTCAAGGATCTGGCAAGCGAGGCGCCAGTGATTCGTTTCGTCAACCAGGTCATCGCAAAAGTCATCGACCTGCGGGCTTCCGATATCCACCTCGAACCTTTCGAGGACGGCCTGCATGTGCGCTATCGCGTCGACGGCGTGTTGCAGGAGGCGGAAAGGGCCGACGCCGCGCTTGCGGCGGCAGTGACCTCCCGCATCAAGCTCATGGCGCACCTGAACATCGCCGAGCGGCGGCTGCCCCAGGACGGGCGGATCAAGAATCGCGTCCAGGGGCACGAACTGGATCTGCGCGTCTCGACGTTGCCCACCGTGCATGGCGAAAGCGTGGTGATGCGGGTGCTCGACCGCGCCAGCATCCGGCTCCAGCTCGAAGACATGGGCTTTTCGTCCGATACGCTCACGCGCTACCGCGCCCTGATAGAACGCCCGCACGGCATTTTGCTCGTCACCGGCCCGACCGGCTCCGGAAAGACGACCACGCTTTACGCCTCGCTCGCCAGGCTCGACGCCGGCGCGCTCAAGATTCTCACGGTCGAGGATCCGGTCGAATACCAGCTCTCCGGCATCAACCAGGTGCAGGTGCAGACGCAGATCGGCATGAGCTTCGCCAACGCCCTGCGCTCGATTTTGCGGCAAGACCCGGACATCATCATGATCGGGGAAATGCGCGATACCGAAACCGCGCAGATCGCCGTGCAATCGGCGCTCACCGGTCACCTCGTGCTCTCGACGCTGCACACCAACACGGCAGCCGGGGCCATCATCCGCCTCGAAGACATGGGGGTGGAACGTTATCTCATCACGTCCTCGGTCAACGGCGTGCTCTCGCAGCGGCTGGTGCGCCGCCTTTGCCCGCATTGCCGCAAGCCAGTGGCCCTGGCCGCCGACGTGATGCGAAAGACCGGGCTCGCGCGTTTCATGGCGCCGGGAACCAATATGGCCTATGTCGCCGGGGGTTGTGCCGCGTGCAAGCACACCGGCTACCTCGGCCGCACCTCGATCCACGAGTTGTTCGTCATGGATGCCGCCGCGCACGAGGCCATCCTGTCCGGGGCCGACGCCACGACGCTGCACAACGTCGCGCGCAAGGCCGGCATGCTGACGCTCTACGAAGACGGGTTGCGCAAGGTTGCCGCCGGGGTGAGTTCGCTGGAAGAAGTGCTGCGCGTCACCCAGGATCAGAGCAATGCCTGAATTCGCCTGGCGCGCCGCGAAGGCCGATGGCAGCATCCAGGAAGGCAAGGCCGTCGCCGCCAGCCGTGAAGCGGTCAGTCGCCAGTTGCTGGGGCAGGGGATGACGCCGCTCAAGGTGGTGGAGGCAGCGCCCCCCTCCCAGGCTGGCCGCGCCGCGCCGGGCTTCGCCGAGACCGCCGCGCCCGCGTTCCATGGCCGCGACAAGGGCGTGACCGGCGTCGATATCCATGTCCTCACCAACGAGCTGGCTGTGATGTTGCGCGCCGGCCTGCCGCTCGATCGCGCCCTGCGGGTGCTGATCAGCATGGCGCCGCGCCCTTCGGTGGGGGCGCTGCTCGAAGACGTTTTCAAGTCGGTCAAGGCCGGCAAGGGTCTGTCGCAGGCGCTGGCGCCACACCAGGCGCTTTTCGGCGATTTCTATATCAACATGGTGCGTTCCGGCGAAGCCGGCGGCCAGCTCGCCGAAGTCCTGAGCCGGCTGGCCGAGCACCTCGAACGCATCAAGGCGCTGCGCGAGTCGGTGGTCTCGGCCCTGATCTATCCGGCAATCCTCGTGCTCGTCGCCTTGATCTCGGTCTTCATGATGCTCGGCTTCGTGGTGCCGCAGTTCGAGTCGCTGTTCAACGACATGGGCGAAGCCCTGCCGCTGCCGACGCGGATCATCGTCGCGGTCGGGCACTTTTTTTCCGACTGGTGGTGGGGGCTGGCTCTCGGCGCGGCGGCGCTCGTCGCCGGATTGCGGCAGTGGCTGTCGTCGCCCGCCGGTCGCATCCGGCGCGACGAGTGGCTGTTGAAGCTGCCGGCGCTTGGCGCGCTGGTCCAGAAATACGAAGCCACCCGCTTCACCCGCAGCATGGGCACGCTGCTCGGCAACGGCGTGCCCATCGTGATGGCGCTGCGGATCGCCGCCGATACGATGTCCAACCACAAGTTGCGCGCGGGCATGGCGGGCGTCGCGCCGGCAATCAAGCAGGGCGGGCGGCTTGCCGACGCCTTGCAGGCGACGGGGCTATTTACGCCGCTGGCGCTCAACATGGTGCGGCTGGGCGAGGAAACCGGGCGGCTCGACGCCATGTTGCTCGAACTGGCTCGCGTCCACGATGGCGAGGTCGAAACCGGCATCAAGCGCATGCTCGCCCTGCTCGAACCGGCGCTCATCCTCGTCCTGGGGGCGATGATCGCCGCGATCATCGTCTCCATCCTGCTCGGTATCCTGTCGGTGAACGAACTGGCTGGGTAGCGCCTACAATCGGGTTTCCAACCAGACCGGGAATGCCACGAACCATGCACCCTTACGAACGCTGTTCCACGAATGCCGCCCGCCGGGCGGGTTTCACCCTGATCGAACTGCTGGTGGTACTGACCATCCTCGCCCTGCTGGGCGGGATCGTCGGGCCGAAGCTGATGAACCAGCTTGGCGGCGCGAAGTCGAAAACCGCCGGCGTGCAGATCAAGGATCTCGAAAACGCAGCCAGCACGTTCAAGCTCGACGTCGGCCGCTATCCCACCACGGCGGAAGGTCTCGATGCCCTCGTGGTTCGCCCGTCGACGGCGGCTGGCTGGAATGGCCCTTACCTCGCAAAGAACCGCGTGCCCAAGGACCCGTGGGACAACGACTATCGCTATGAAAGTCCGGGCCGCCGCGGCGATGTCGATATTTATTCCCTGGGCGCGGACAAGGCGCCCGGCGGCGAGGGCGAAAACGCCGATGTCGGTAACTGGTGACGGGGCGGCGGCCCGTCGCGGCTTTCCCCGCCCGCGCGCGGGCGGTTTCACCCTGCTCGAATTGATGGTGGCGATGGCTGTGGCCGGTTTCGCCATCGGGGCGACGGCCATCGCCTATCCGAAAATGTACGCCTCCATGGAATACCGCGCCGCCCTGCGCGGCGTGCTCGCCGGCATGAACATGGCGCGTATCGAGGCCGCGCGCAACGGGCATCCGGCGGTGTTCTACGTCGATCCGCTGACGCGCGCCTACGGCGTGGACGACAGGGAGCTTGGCCGCTTCCCGGATTCGGTCAGTGTGCAATTCACCGTCGCCGGGCAGGAAATCGACAACCGGGGGCGCGCGCATATCCGCTTCCACCCCGAAGGCGGCGCCACCGGCGGCAGCGTCGATCTGCTGCGCGGACAGGGAACGGGCACGCGCCTGCGGGTCGATTGGCTGTTCGGTTCGGTCACGCAGGTGGAAGTTTCCGGATGAGGCGGCGAACGGTGCGCGCCCAGGGCGGCTTCTCCCTGCTCGAAGTCATCGTCGCCATGTCGATCATGGCGATCTCGCTCGGGGCGCTCTACCAGTCCGGGGGCGGCGCGCTGCGCGGGGCGCTCGAAGCCGGGGCGCGTACCCGCGCCACCACGCTGGCGCTGGCGCTGCTCGACGGGCAATGGAGCGTGCCGCCCACGGGATTGCAGGATGGCGGCAACGTCGGCGGCATGACGTGGCATCTGGTCAGCACGCCTTTCCAGCCGGGGCCGGCCGTGGGCGAGAAAGGCTGGGCCCTGCACCGGATCGAGGTGAGCGTCAGCTGGGACGAGGGCCGCCGGAACCTGAAACTGGCCAGCCTGCTGCCCGAACGCCGTTCGTCGCCGGATTCGGGACAACAGGCCGGGCATTGAACGGCGGGCGCCCACGATGACCGCGCCGAACGCGTCGCGCCGACGGAAAGCGCGCCGAAGGCCCGCCGGCGCGCCGGGCTTCACCCTGATCGAAGTCATCATCGCCCTGACCCTGATGTCGCTCATCATGTTGGGGCTGGTGAGCGCCTTTGCCACGCTGGGGAAAACCGCCGCCCGTCTCGACGCGCACGCCGGCAAAAGCGGGCGCGAATGGCTGCTGGGCGAATTCCTGCGCGCCACGCTTTCCTCGTCCGTCGGCCAACAGATCAAGCGGCGGCTTCCCGACCAGAGCGAAGCGATCCATTTCCGGGGCGGGCCGGCGATGTTGCAATGGCTCGGCAGCATGCCGGCGCGCTACGGCGTCGGCGGCCTGCATCTTTTCCTGCTCGAAACGGAACCGGGGGAATCCGGCGCGCGCCTGATGCTCCATTACGCGCCCTACATCAAGGACGCCCCGCCGGGCGCGGCGACCGACAGCGTCCAGGTGTTGGCCGAACACCTCGCCGACATCCGCATCACCTACCAAAGCCATCCCACCCGGCCCGACGAAGAGGCGACATGGCACGAAAGCTGGGAGGATCCCGAGAACCTGCCGGCGCGCGTGCGCATCGAACTGACGGCGACCGACGGCGCGGCATGGCCGCCCATGCTCGTCACCGTCGGCGCGCTCGATGCGGTCGGCGGCAGGCGCGTCCGCGCCGGGCAAGTCAGCCCGTCGCCGCCGTCCCGGCCGCAACCTTCTCCCTGAACGGCGCACGGCGACGATGCGACGACATGCCGCTCCCCGGCCCGCCGGCCCCGGCTTCGCCCTCATCGCGGTGCTGTGGATCGTCGCGGCGCTTGCGGTACTGGTGACGAGCCTGCTGACGATCTCGCGCGGCGAAATGCGGGAAGCGCAACTGCGCCTCGACAGCGGGCGGGCGGTGGCGATCGGCGACGCGGCAATCCAGCTCGCGGTACTCGATTGGACGAGGGCACAACCGCCGCCGGATCGCCTGCTGCGCACGCATTACACGTTCGACGGCGTGGATATCGAAGTCGAGATCGTTCCCGCCTCCGGCTACATCGACCTCAACAATGCGCCGGAAAATCTGTTGCAGGCGCTGTTCATCCATGCCGCGGCGCTCGCGCCCGCCGAGGCGCTCCAACTGGCTCAGCGCATCGTCGACTGGCGCGACAGCGACGAGGATCCCCTGCCGCACGGCGCCGAAGCCGGCAACTATGCCGCCGCCGGCCTGGGCTGGCGGCCGCGCGACGACCGCTTCCTGGTACCCGAAGACCTGCTGCAAGTTCTCGGTATCGACTTTGCGCTCTTTGCTAGAATCCAGCCGTTCATAACCGTCTGGTCTTCGGGGGGGGCAGGGGTCAACCCCATGGCGGCGCGCGAGCCGATGCTCGTCGTGCTGAGCCAGGGCAACGGTGGTGAGGCAAGGCGCATTGCCATGGCGCGCGACGCGGGAGATTCCGCCATCGACACCACCACGCTCGAACAGACGTTCCTGAGGACGGGACAGGTGGGTAATGTCTTGCATGTGCAGGCATCGATGCCGGTAGACGACGGAAAGCGGCTCGCCGTGCGCGGGCGCTGGGTGTCGCTGCGGGCCGACCCGGACGGTACGCCGTGGCGGACGATACGCGCGGAACCGGTGCGCTTCGTCATGGTGGAGGAATAATCCCGGCCATGGCGCGGACGCACGGCAACCTCATGCTTTTCGGGTTCGATCTGGCCCAGGCGCCGGCCTTCCTGCGCCAGGGCTGGCGCGAGGCCCTGCAATGGCCGCTCTTCGCCCGCCTGCTGCCGCCCGAGCCGGTGCGCGTGCGCCACCCCGACGGCAGCAAGGCCATGTGGCCTCCCGGCGCGAAGCCGGGCGCCCGCACAGCCAACGCGCTCGTGCTGCCCGAGGGACTGCTGCTGCGCCGTACCCTGCCGATGCCGTCCCTGGTCGCCGCGGCGCAACAGGAAGCCATCGAACTGGCGCTGGCTGGCGCCACGCCCTTCCCGACCGAAAAAACCGTCTGGGGCTGGCGTTCGGCGCCGACGGCATCGGGGACGGAAGTCGAACTGGTCATGGCTTCGCGCGACCACGTAAACGACTTCCTGTCCCGCACGGTCAACCGGCAATACCTGTCCGAAATCGAAGTGTGGGCCATGCGCCCCGGAGAAGAGGCGCCCATCGTCCTGCAAGGCTATGGCGAGGGGCGTCGTTTGGTTCGAACCCGCCGCCGCTACCGGGAGATCGCCATTTTCGCGGCGGTGGCCGTCGTCCTTTTCCTGGCGCTCCTCGCCTCGCCCGTGCTGCGCAAACAATGGGACGTGTCCGATCTCGATGCCCGGCTCGATGCCGTCAGCCGGGAAGCGGCCCCGGCGATGGCCGACCGCGACGCCCTGGTGGAAGCCAGAACCCGGATGAAAACGGTAACGGAGTACGTCGACGGCCACCCCGACCCCCTGGTGTTGCTGGGACGCCTGTCGGCGCTCTTGCCCGATTCCGTCTACCTGACCCGCCTCGAACTGCATGGCCACAGCGCCACCATCGCCGGCCTGGCCGACAACGCCGCCAGCGTCATGGAAAACCTGGCCGCGCAACCCGGCTTCAGCGAAGCGCGCGCCCCCGCGGCGATCACCCGGGACCCGGTGAGCGGGCGGGAGTCGTTTTCGATCGACTTCCAGTTCCACCTCGACGACGTTACCGGGCTTGCGCGGGGGACGAACCCGGAAGCCGCAAACGAACCAGGCCCATGATGCCCCTGCGCGCTTTCCTCACCGCCCCCGCCTTTCGCCGCCTCCGCAGCCGGGCGGGCCTGGCTGTCGGCCTGTCCGTTCTCGCCGTATTCATCCCCGTGCTGTGCGCCGTCTGCTATCTGGCTCACCAGTGGTTTTCAGCCAGCGCCGCGCTCGAACGGGGCGAACCCCGGCTCGCCCGCCTGCTCGGCCTGCGCGACGCGGCGGACGAGGTGCGGGAGGCGCGCGAAATTGCCGAGGCGGCGCTGTCGGCGGCGGTTTATTCGGGCGAAATGCCGGCCGACCGCATCGGCACCGACCTGCAACAGCGCCTGCGCGGCGCGGCCGACAGCGCCGGCGTGGCGATCAGCGGCAGCCAGGTCATCGAAGGCAAGCAGGAAAACGGCTTCGAGCAAATCATGGTGGCAATGAGCTTTGAAGCCTCGCACGAACAATTGCAACAGCTTTTGCAGATACTCGCCCAGCAGGCCCCGGCGGTGTACGTCGACAATCTCGTCCTCATGCCGATGCGCGCCCGCAGTGGCGGGGGGGGACGCCTGATTGTGCAGGCGCGCTTCTGCGTACTGAGGCAGGTGTCGTGAAGCCGGGCGCGCCCGACCGTCCTCTCGACCCCGTCGCGCGCCTGGGCAGGATATGCCTCGCGCTGGGGGCGTCGATCGTGCTCTATTGGCTGATCTGGGGACGGTCGCGCGCCCTGCCCGGGCCGGTCGCGCCCGACCCTGAAATGTTCGCCGCCCATGCCATCGCGCGTCCCGAACCGGCCCCGGCCATCGTCGCGGCCATCACCGCGCGCCCCTTGTTCCTGCCCGAGCGGCAGGCGCAGGATCCGGCAGCTTCCGGCGAAGCGGCGGCATTCGTCGATGCCGGTCCATTGAGCGATGCCCGCCTGGTCGGCATCGCCTCCGAATCCGGCGGCGGCATCGCCATCGTCTCGCGCGGCGGCACCCAGTTCCGCGTGCGCCAGGGCGAGGCGGTCGATGGCTGGACGCTCGAATCCATCCGGGACAACATCGCGCATTTCACGAGGGGCGACGAGAC
>JAIRNL010000091.1 GCA_031258035.1 Azoarcus sp.
ATTGGCGATCAGGCATTCCCAGGCAGGGCAGGCACAGGGGCCTGCCCCTACATCGCGTCCCGCGCGGCGGCCTGTTCGCTGGGCACGCCGTCTTGTAGGGGCAGGCCCCCGTGCCTGCCCTGCGCATTTCGCTAATTATGGGTATTTTGAAAACGCCCTCTGAAAGAAACTCTTATTTATTCTGGGCATAATCTGCGCCATGAAGCGTACTTGCATACAGGGGGTGTGTATATGCCCCTGACTGTCATTCCGCGACTTCGCGCGGAATGACATGGGTTCATTTTCAAGTTCCGTGCCGCAATGACAGTCAAGGGTCGGTTCAGCAACACCCGATTTAGATTGAAGTAACCCCACACGACAATTCGCCTCTCCGGCACGCCACGGCAACCCGCGAGACAATCCGCGCGCCACGGCCCCCGCGCCCCTCGCAAGCCCCCCGAACCCGTCCCATGGACGACATCCACCCAAATCCCCCGGCACGCCGCGCGCGCGGATCGGATCAAGCGCCCCGACAAGGATTCCCGCCTTGTCGTGTTTCCAACAAGACGACTTGACAATTTGTCTTCTTCACCGCATCCGGGGTCGGGCCGCGCCGGGCGATGATTGCCTGAACCGCGCCTCTCCCGCCCCCGGCCCCGCCTTTCCCTTGCCGCGTTTCCCGTAACTTTTCCACACAACGCTATAAATTGCGCTATACATATACGGTGCGCTATAACCGGTTGGTACGCGGCTTGCTGGATGCACCTCGTCACACCGATGCAGTTGTCTCTTTTCCCCCCTCCATCACGAAGGAGATCACCATGATTCCCCATGTTTCCCCCGTTTTTCGCCTTTCCCGCGTTTCCCTCGCCATCGCTCTCGCCTTTCCCCTCGCCGCCGCCGCCGCCCCGACCGGTGGGCAGGTTGTCCATGGTGAGGCCAATATAACGGTGATTGGCACCGCTACGGCCATCGACCAGCAAACCCCGAAAACGATCATCAACTGGCAGGGCTTCTCCATTGCCTCCAATGAAAGCGTCACCTTCAAGCAGCCGAACGCCTCGGCGGTCGCGCTCAATCGCGTCGTCGGCAACGAAAGGAGCGTGATCGACGGCGCGCTCAAGGCGAACGGGCAGGTCTTTCTCGTCAATTCCAACGGCGTCCTGTTCGGCAGGGGGAGCCGGGTGGATGTCGGCGGCCTCGTGGCCAGCACGCGCGACATTTCCGACGAAGATTTCAAGTCGGGCACCCATCTCTTCCAGGGCGACAGCGATGGCACAGTCATCAACGAAGGCGCGATTACCGCTGCCGACGGCGGATATGTCGCGCTTCTGGGCAAGCAGGTTTCCAACCAGGGGATGATCGCCGCCACCAAGGGGACGGTGACGATGGGCGCGGGCAACCGGATCACCCTCAACTTCGGCGGCGATTCGCTGCTCGACGTCACCATCGACGAAGGCGCCCTCGATGCGCTGGTCGAAAACGGGCGGGCGATCCAGGCCGATGGCGGCGTCGTCTACCTCACAGCCAAGGCGGCGGACGAGCTTCTGGGCGCGCAGGTGAATAACGACGGCATCATCCAGGCGCGGAGCATCGACGACCTCAAAGGCCACATCAGCCTGCACGCGGAGGGCGGGCTGACCCGCGTCGGCGGCACGCTGGAGGCCAGCGCATCCGCCACGACGAGCGACGGGGGCCTCATCGAGACGACCGGCGCAAACGTCCAGGTGGCGAATAACGCCACGGTCACGACCCTGGCCGCGGACGGCGAAAGCGGCCTGTGGCGGATCGGGACGACGGCGGGGGATTTCACCGTCGCGGCCTCGGGCGGGAATATCGACGGGACGACGCTTTCCTGGTTACTCGCGGGCAACGGCGAAGTTGCCATCGAGGCGGCGGGCAATGGCGCGGATGTGAAGGTAGATGACAAGGTGGCGTGGCAGACCAACGCCACGCTGACGCTCGATGCCGCGCGGGACGTCGACATCAACGCGCCCATTGTCGCCGGGGGCGAAGGGGCGAAAGTGGCGATCGCGCACGGTGACAAGGGGGATTACCACATCCTGACGCCCGCGAGCTTCAGCGGCGTGGCGGTGGATGAGAACGGGCAGGTGGTCAATGAGGCGCTTTTTGACAAGGGGGGCAATCCGTTATTGGATATCGAGGGCAAGGTGGCGACCGGCCCGGTGGCGCGGGTTGATACCAGCGGCGGCGTGTATGGGGAAATCACTTTCACAAATCCGGACAACAAGGACGGGCTGGTCGTCAATGGGGAGACTTATGCGTTGATTCACACGCCAGAGGAATTGGCGGAGATCGACAGCAAGGCGGGAAATTACGCGCTGGCGGGGAATATGGATCTGGGTGGAAAAACGTATCCCGGCGCTGTCGTTGCCTCTCTGGGCGTGAGTGAAAGCCAGACCGTTTTCGCGGGCCTCGGTCATACGGCAAGCAATTTGAGGATCGAGGGAGCGGAGGATTATACGGGGCTGTTTGGCAGAAGCAATGGATCGGTCGTTATTCGTGATATGGGCATCGTCGATGTCAATATCAGAGGCGTCAATTATGTGGGCGCGTTGCTGGGCGAAAACACCGCAATCCTTAACAATGAAGTCAGAATTTCCAACGTATACAGCACAGGTAATATCTCGGGCTGGGCGCGTGTTGGCGGTTTGCTGGGGATGGGATACGGCACCATAGAACATTCGTATTCCTTGGCCAATGTAGCTGGCGATAGTACTGTCGGCGGCCTGCTTGGAAGAATCGTTGGTCAAGTTTCTTTTGCTCATGCTGCTGGAAACGTCACAGGGAATGAGATGTCTGGCGGATTGATCGGATATTTCAGTGGCGGCGGCGGCGTTGACAATTCCTATGCCAATGGCGCGGTTACGGGAAAGAGAGAATCTATTGGTGGCTTGATAGGGTATGCAGCAGATTCGGCGAGTATTTTGCCTTCGGTCTCCAATTCCTTTGCGACAGGCAACGTAGCGGGCGCTTCCTATGTGGCAGGACTGATCGGCCAGATTAAAATGGCTAGTGTAGCGAAAAAGTTCCATGATCAAAAAATAACTATTGAAAATGTTTACGCCACAGGAGATGTCACTGCAATCTCCGAAGGTGACAAGGTTGTTGCCGCAGGGCTTATCGCCGGGATTGATATGAACTACTGGAGTAATGCTGCCGCTCCCACGTTTCTGGTTTCAAACGCCAAGGCTACCGGCTCTGTCACTGTCAGCATCAATGATGCGAAGGGTACCGTAATTGCATCAGGCTTTATTGCAGATGTTATCGGCGGGAACACGAAAGGCTTGTATATAGGCTCGATCACCAATGCCGTGTCCACAGGCAATATCGACGCCACAGGTGCAAGCGTTGCCTTTAACAAGAATATTGGTGGTGCGTTCGGTCGTTTGACGCAAGCTAGTGTGAGCGGAGTGCGGGTTACGGGAAAAGTGCTGGGTGAATTGACGGGAAATATCGGGAGCCTGGTGGGATTTGCGAATAATAGCGATATTTCCGATTTTTCCGTGGAAAATGTTAGTGACGCGGTGGGCAGGAACTTGGGCAGCAATATTTCCGATCCTTCCAATGTCTCTTCGGAAGATCCCGACAAGGAAGATTCCGATAGCGCCGGTGATACTGGCAATATAGGCGACGCCGGAAATACCGATAGTGCCGAGAATGCGGAACCCTCGACACCGCCTGATGCCGGGACGAGCGGGAGCGGACAGCCTCAGACTGCCATCCTCGCCGCCAACAGGCAAGTGACTCAGGCGTTTGGTGATGCTGTGAAAGGCAGTGGTCTGATGGACAACGTTTCGTTTCAGCCTCAGGAAGCCGTTGCGCTCGACCAGAATCTTTTATTGCCCGCATCGTATTTCACGGATATTCGCGGTGCCGAAATAGATGGCAGCTTTTTTCAACTGAAAGAGGAGGAAAACGGACAGAAGGAATGACTTACCAACAGCGTTGTGCAGTGCGGGATGGAAAAGTCCGTGCGAGCCGGATTCTGTCGGGTATTTTCATGACATGGATACGGTGTCGAATGGACCGAAACTCCCGAAACAGTTCTCTCACCAACCATAAGGAAACACCATCATGAAACACAGCTTTAAGCTACTCAGCCGCGTTCTTGGCACGACCGCTATCTTTCTGGCGTCGCACGGGGCACATGCTGAATGCGACACCGTTGGCACTACTGGTGTACTGGGGTTCAAAATGGCGGTCGCCTCGAATTTCTACCTGTCCGCCAAAGAGCGCGCAGGGGCTTTCCAGGCCGGCAAAACCTACGACATCCTGATTTGCGAGGGATCGTCCGGCGACTTGTATAACGAAATCGTTCCGGACAACGAGCCGCAATACGCATTGTTCATGTCTGCGGATACGGCACGTCCAGCCGATCTTGCGGGCACTCCTCTGGCAATTGGAAACGCTGTCACCTATGCCAAGGGGACACCAGTCTTTCTGTTGTCACCCATCGTTTATACGGCTTCCACTGCCGCTTATCCTGCCCGCGACTATCTGAACCAAGGGCTTCTGTCTGGCGCGACTGCCGAGAGTTCTATTCCCGGTACGACCGTTACAAACGACGTGAGTATCAAGCGCCCTCCTGCCACGCCATCAGTAAACTTCCTGGCGATCGGAGATCCCGCCAAAGCGCCTTATGGTGCCGCAGCACAGTTAATACTGAGTGCCATGGGATTTGGAGGGAGCAGCGTATTCAGCGCGGGAGGAAGCTACAATACGCCATGCTCTACTCTTGTCGGTACAGGCCAATGGATATGCTCATACAACAACATCAACATCACGTTGGACGCAATCAATGCCAACAGTGTGACGGCAGGATTCGTGTCCTATGGGCAGGTTTGCCCGACTTTGACCAGTTCGTCTTATCCTGCGGGGCAATACGTCCTGTTCCCGGACTATCCGACCACGCAAGCCTATATCCTTCTGAATGTAACCGATACCACAGCGGAAACCAAGGCTGCGGCCTTCATTAGTTTTCTGGGCATCGGCACAACCAGTTGGAACACATGGCTGACTGATCATTGCTATCAGGAGTTGTAACTCACCGCCCAAAAGACCGCTTCCAAAAAACCCAGGAAGTGAGGTCTTGCTTCCCGCCACCGGCATAACAACCACAAGCCGGTGGCCCATCCTTTCCGGGCGCTCGGCCCGGCCCCCCCTTCACGGCGCCTTTTTTCCCGGAGCCTTTTTTCTGGACTTTTCCTTCCCTCGCTCTCCCTTTCCCGCCATGAAAAACATCCTGCTTCCCTTCTTCCTCGCGCCGCTGCTGTTCCCGCTGGCGGCCCATGCCCAGACACACATCCCGGATGCGGGCCAGATCCTTCGGGAAACCCGCCCCGCGCCGCCGCCCGACGAGCGCAGGCCGCCCGAGCCGGACATCGAACAATCGGAAGACCTTCCCCTCTCCCTGCCGGACGACCAGAGCCTGCGGGTCGATGCCTTTCGCTTCGAGGGCGCGGAATGCATCGCCGAGGATGTATTGCAGGCGGCGATTGCCGATTACCGGGGCCGCGCGCTCTCGATGGCCGACATCGAAGCCGCCGCCGAGCGCATCACGGCGCTTTACCGCGAGCGCGGCTACCTCGTCGCCCGCGCCTGGGTGCCGCGCCAGGACGCCAGCGGCGGCACGCTCACCATCCGGATCATCGTGGGCAAATACGGCAAACGCACCCTGCGCAACACGTCGCGCGTCCGTGACAGCCAGATCGAGGGCCATTTCGCCGCGCTGGAAGACGGCGCGGCGGTACGGCGCGATGAACTCGAACGCGCCATGCTCCTGGTGAGCGACCTGCCGGGCGCGGCCATGCCCAAGGTGCGCCTCGCGCCGGGCGAAGCCGCCGGAAGCGCCGATGTCGACATCGAGATCGCGGCGGACGAGCCTTACAGCGCCTATGCGATCGCGGATAACCACGGCTCCCGCTACACCGGCAAGACGCGCCTCTCCCTCGGCGCTTCGTGGCATTCCCCCCTCCGGCTGGGCGACACCCTGGAATTTGCCGGCACGGGCACGGAAGCCGGTCGATTGCTGAGCGGCCGCCTCGCCTATGCCGCGCCCCTGGGCAGCGGCGGGCTGCGCGGCGAGCTTGCGGTGAGCCGCGCCGTCTATGAGCTGGGCGACATCTATGCCGCGCTCGACGCCGAGGGCGTCGCGGATTCGCTGGAACTCGCGCTCTCCTACCCCCTGCGGCGCACCCGCTCGCACAACCTCACCGCGCGGCTGGATATGGCGGGGCGCAGGATGCGCGACGAAATCGGCCTCTTCGAGCAGAAAACGACCCGCCGCCTTTACGCCGCCACCTTCGGCCTGAACTACGACAGCCACAGCCAGATCGCTGGCCGCGCTGCGTATTTCAGCGCAAGTGGCAGCCTGACCGCCGGTCGCCTGGACATCGAGGAAGCGGAAATGAAAGCGGCCAACCGGGCCGGGGCGGATACGGTGGGCGCCTATGGCCGGGTCAATCTCACCCTGGGCGGGCAGGTCGCCCTGGGCGAGCGGCTTTCCCTCTCGGCCACGCTGTCCGCGCAGCAATCCATCGGGCGCAACCTCGACACGAGCGAGCAGTTGCTGGTCTCCGGCACGCAGGGCGTCGTCGCATGGCGGGAAATCGCCAGCGGCGACAAGGGGTGGCTGGCAAGCCTCGAACTGCGCCACACGCTGCCCGCCCCGGCCGGCGTGCGCCACTCGGTCAGTGTCTTTGCCGATGCCGCGCGCGTCCGTCCGCACGATGGCTCTTACACGACGGAAGACGAAGTGGCAGTGGCGGGCGCGGGGATCGGCTACCGCATCGCCTGGCGCAACCTGTTCGCGCACGCGCGCTGGGCGCACGCCCTGGGCGCGCGGCCCGACGCGCTGGCCGGCGATGACCGCTCCCGCTTCATGCTGCAAGCCGGCGTCACGTTTTGAGGAAACCCTGATTTATTCCAGGCATGGCCTGCGCCAGAAAGTGTCATCGCATACAAAGGAAGGGCGCGAAGCGCCCCTGACAGGGTTGTTTTCCAGTTCGCGCCGACATGAGGTTGTTTTCCAGTTCGCGCCGACACGGGGTTGTTTTCCAGTTCGTGCCGACACGGGGTTGTTTTCCAGTTCGTGCCGACACGGGGTTGTTTTCCAGTTCGTGCCGACATGGGGTTGTTTCCAGTTCGTCTTGCAATGACACGCAAGATCTGGTTCGGATTTGATCAGGGTTCCTTGCGTTTTTCCAACCTGAAGGAGGATGCAAACATGATGGTGAATTGGTTGTCGGAAATCGTCGATTACGGCGTGATCGGCCTGTTGTTGGTGTTGAGCGTGCTGGTCGTCGCCATCGGCCTGGAACGCTGGTTGTTCTACCGCAAGGCGGACATCCACGCGGTGGAGAGCGCGAAGTCGCTGGAATTGATGCTCTCGCGGCGTCTGTTCGTCATCGCCTCGGTGGCCAGCAACGCGCCCTATCTGGGGCTGCTCGGCACCGTGTTCGGCATCATGCTGACCTTCCACAACATGGGGCAGGACGCCGCGAACATCGACGCGGGGCGGATCATGACGGGCCTGGCGCTGGCGCTCAAGGCCACCGCCGCCGGGCTGGTCGTGGCGCTGGTCGCCGTCTCGCTCTACAACGCCCTGTTGCGCAAGGTGAAGGTGCTGACGCTGGAATGGGAGATCGCACATGGAAGATAGGCCCTTCGAGTCGCTGAACATGATCCCCTTCATCGACATCATGCTGGTGCTCCTGACTATCGTGCTGACGACATCGACCTTCATCTCCAGCGGCAAGATTCCGGTGCACCTGCCCCAAGCCAGCAGCAGCGTGCCGGAGAAGGACAACGGCCGCACCATCGAGATCGACGCGCAGGGCAACGTCTTCCTGGAAGGCAGGCCGCTGGTGATGGATGCCTTGCGCGCCGGGATTGCCGCCTTTCCCCGTGAGACGCCCTTTTTGCTGCGGGCCGACAAGGACGTGCGCCTGCAACGATTCGTGGATGTCGTCGATGTGCTCAAGCAGTCCGGCTTTTCCAGGGTGGCGGTGCAGACGCGGGGAGGGGGTGGGTCATGATGGCTTATGTCGCCCTCCGCGACGGGCCCGTGCCGTTGCCCGAAAAACCGCCCCGGAAGAGGGCCGGCGCGCGGAAAAACGCGGGCGGGGATGGCTTTGCGGGCGCGCTTTTCCTTTCGCTGCTGTTGCATCTGGCGCTCGTCTCCGCGTTCTGGTGGGTGACGCACAACGTCCCCGCGCCGCCGGCGCGGGAGTTGTTGGTCGTCGAACTCTTCGGGATGCTCTCGGATCGCCAGGCGGAAGACAGCCAGGCGGGCAAGCAGGCCGAAGTCGTGCCCGAAGCGCCGCGCAAGGCCGCGCCCGCGCCCAGGACGCCGCGCCGGGCAAGCCGTCCGCCGCCGCGCCGGAGCCAGCCGGTCAGGCGGACGACCGCGCCCAGCCCCGTGCAGGTGAAGGACGAGACCCCCGACGAGAACAAGGACGATGCGCCGCCATCCGCGCCGGAGCCGCCGGGAAACGCGCCGGAGCAGGACGTCCGGCAGACCATCCGGCATGAGGAAGTGGATCTCGATGCGCAGCGCCGCTACATAGCGAAGCTGAGAAGGGCGGTCAAGGCGAAGCTCTTCTATCCGCCGGAGGCGAAGGCGAGCCAGGCCAGCGGCATGCCGGTCATCGCTTTCCGGCTGGAGGCGGATGGCGACATCGCGCCGGGATCGTTGATCGTGCGCGCCAGCAGCGGCAACGCCATACTCGACGAACAGGCCCTCCGCGCGGTTCGCACGGCGGCGCCTTTCGGCCCGCCCCCCAGGCCGATGAATATCGCGCTGGAGATTCCCTTTACGGTCAGGCGTTTTTGAAAAGGGG
>JAIRNL010000173.1 GCA_031258035.1 Azoarcus sp.
CGCGACCAACGGCGGGCGGGCACTGCTGCTCCTGGCTGCGCACAAGGCGATCCAGCTCAGGGAGGCTGCCGGCATCACCGCGACCGTGCGCGACATCGTCTCGAACCCCAAAAAGCTCAGGTTCCGCGAAATCGAAGCCGCAACCCTGCCGCGCGCGCTCAGCCAGGTGGATCTCGCGCTCATCAACACCAACTACGCGCTCGATGCCGGACTCAATCCGATGACCGACGCGCTCGCCATCGAAGGCTCGCAATCGCCTTACGTGAATATCCTCGTGGCGCGCCCCGACAACGCGGACGGCGACGCGCTGAAAAAACTCGCGGCGGCGCTGACTTCCCCGGAAGTCAGGAAATTCATCGCGGATCGCTACAAGGGTGCGCTGGTTCCGGCGTTCTGATTTTCCGCGTCATCCGCGCGGGCGGAACGCATTTTCCCGCGAACAATCAGCATAAATGCGTCGACCATTTTTACATTTTTTTGGCGATGCAAAATATTTATGACAAAAATCAATACATTGCAAAATGGCTTAATTTGTGCTTGGCCCTGCTATGACACAAAAGATTGATCTTTCCATGCAGGCCAACCAGAGGGGTTTCATCATGCCCAGACTACTTGCCGCACTATTACTTGCCCTTGCTTCCGTACCCGCGTCGGCATCACCGGATACCACTTTCAAGGAATGGATCGAATCCGGTGTGGATCGTTACGTCGATCCGGATCTGCCTCCTCCCGAGTTCACCGAAGGCATCCTCGGCGGCGATTTCCACATCGTGGATCCATCCGCCCCTGTCGAGTTCACTTTCATCACCAGCCACGCGGGCCACACTCTCGAACTTTGGGTGGCCTCCGGAAGCTATACCACGGATGTCGACGCCTACTCCTGGCAGAAGATCTTCACCAAGGAGGGGAACTCCGTCAAGGCAACCAATTACGCCATTGACCCTCGTTTCAATACATATCTCGCCACGGAGTCCGAGATCATTTTCCGGATTTATGACATCACGACTGACAAATACTATTACAGCGGCGCGGCGGGAAATAACTTCGATAATGTCGCCCATGCGGTGTCGTTCTACGGCTACTACAACGGCAAAACCCTCGTTGGCTTCGAGGATCTGGAAAACGGCGGCGACATGGATTTCGACGACATCGTATTCCTGGTGAGCAACGTGGCACCGCCAATGACGCCGCTGCCCGAACCCGGAACTCACGTCATGCTGCTGGCTGGCTTGGGCATTCTGGGCGCGGTAGCGCGCCGGCGCAACAAAATGCGCTGAACGCACGGCCGGACGCCCTCCCCGGCCGTCGGGCCGGAGACATGCGATCCTGTGCTCCCTGGATTGAAAGAAGAAGCGCGCCCACGGCGCGCTTCTTCTTTCATGGGCGCTCAAAGCGCCTCGAAATACTCCAACATCAACTGCACGTTCGACAACCCCTTGTATTCATTGACATCCAGGCGATAGACAGCACGCAGGGCATCGGGGGCCCGTTCGGCGCAGTTGAAACGAATGGCCGAAAAGCGCGTCCCGGCGAGCGACAGTTCAAGCTTGAGATGGCGATCCTTCAGAATGCGCTGGTGCTCGGCGCGAAACACATTATCGAACACCGGCGCGGGAAAACCCTGCCCCCAGACTTCGCGCCCCAGCAGACGGGCCGCTTCGAGACCGATATCGGCGGCCTCCAGCGCGCCATCGGTGTCGATGCGCCGTTCGAGATCGGCGGGACTAAGCAGGCTGGCTGCCACATCCTCGAAAGCGGCGCGAAAATCAGCCAGCCTTTCCGCGCGGATAGTGAGACCGGCGGCCATGGCGTGCCCGCCGAACCGCAACACGACACCGGGGACGCGGCAAGCGACGAGTTCGAGCGCGTCCTTGAGATGCAGACCGGGAATCGAACGCCCCGAACCTTTCAGTTCGCCATCCTGGCTGCGCGCGAACGCAATCGTGGGGCGATGCAGCTTCTCGCGGAGGCGTCCCGCCACCAGCCCGACCACGCCGGGATGCCAGTCCGGCTCGAACAGGGTAAGACCGGGGCGGTCATCGCCCCCGAAATTTTCGAGGTAGCGCTGAGCAGCCTCCTGCATGCCGCTCTCGATTTCGCGCCGCTCGTCGTTGAGGCGGTCGAGTTCGCGCGCCAGCTCAAGCGCGCGGCTCTCATCGTCGGTGACGAGGCACTCGATCCCCACCCGCATATCGGCGAGCCGCCCGGCGGCATTCAGCCGCGGGCCGAGGGCAAAACCGAGATCGAACGTATTCGCCCGCGCCGCCTCGCGCCGGGACAACGCGAACAGCGCCCGGATGCCCGGCTGCATGTGGCCGCTGCGGATGCGCTGCAAGCCCTGCGCGACGAGAATGCGGTTGTTGTGGTCGAGCTTCACCACATCAGCCACCGTCCCCAGCGCCACGAGATCGAGCAGCCCGGCAAGATTCGGCTCGCGCCCGCCCGCGAAAGCGCCGCGCCCGCGCAACTCGGCCCGCAGAGCCAGCATGACGTAGAACATCACCCCCACGCCAGCCAACGCCTTGCTCGGGAAATCGCAACCTGGCTGGTTGGGGTTGACGATGACATCGGCTTCGGGCAGCGTCGCGCCGGGCAGATGATGGTCGGTGACGACCGTGCGCATACCGCGCGCGCGCGCCGCCGCCACCCCTTCCACACTGGCTATGCCGTTATCCACCGTGATGAGGACATCCGGCGCCAGCCGGGCGGCAATCTCCACCATCGGCGGCGTCAGCCCATAACCGAGCACGAGCCGGTCGGGCACCAGATAATGCACATCCGCGCCAAACGCGCGCAGCGCCCGCAGCCCGACCGCGCAGGCGGTCGCGCCATCGCAGTCGTAATCGGCGACGATCACCATGCGCGCGCCAGCCGCGATGGCGTCAGCCAGCAAGCGCGCGGCTTCTCGCGCGCCAGTAAGCGCCGTCGGCGGCAACAGCGCCTTGAGCGAGAGATCAAGCCCCGCCGGCTCATGCACGCCGCGCGCGGCATACAGGCGGGCGAGCAAAGGATGCAGGCCGGTAGCGGCAAGCGCGGCGACGGCACGCGCCGGAATGTCGCGCCGGCAGATGATGCTCATCGTCCCTGCCGGGCGAAAGCGCCGGAAAAAGCGGCAGCCAGCGCATCCAGAGCCAGCGGCCTGCGCCAGAAACACCAGCGCGAGCCTGGGCGGCTCGTCAGCGAAAAAGCGGCGCGCTCGCCGGGCGCGAACAAATCGAAGCGGCGCAGGCGACCCAGGGCGAGCGCCCCGGCGATGGGCGCGAACCAGTCGCTTTCCAGCGCGGCGAGCGCCTTCCGCCACGCGGCGAGATCGAGACGGCGGGCCGGGACGGCGAGCGCATCGAGCACGACCAGCGTCGGGCCGCGCAAGGCCGTTTCCACATCCGGAACCCCTGGTTCGATGCCAGCGGCGCGAGCCAGCCCGCGCGCCAGCGGATCGAGCGCCTGCACGACCGGGCGCGGAGAGCGCAACGCGGTCATGGGCGCGGCGCGCGCGCTGCCGCCCCAGAACCACAAACCGTTGATCGGGCGTTGCCCGGCGGCTTCGCGCGCTTCGTTCAGCGGCTGATTGTGGAGCGCCACCTGAATTTCATTCAGCACATGCAACCAGCGGCGGGCCTCGCCATCATCCCCGGCGGGCAGGAAATCCTGGATCGGACGCCCCGCCACCTCCGCCAACGGCGCAAAACGCACCGCGGGCGGACGCTCAAGACGCAGATACCAGCGCGTCGGCGTGGCGGCGTAAAACCGTCCGAGGCCGGCAAAGTCGGCATTGAGCGCGTCGATCAGCGCGCCGGCGGTCGCCGCATCGACTTCGCCTTCGGCAAAATCGCCGAGCAACAAATATTTTTGCGTCATCGAAAGGTGTACCGGATCGGCGCACAGCCAATGCGCGGCGGGATCGCCCTCGCCGTCGCCTTCGCCCAGCCGCCGCAAGGCAGCCAGCGGCGGCTCGCCCTCCTTTTCCATCCCGAAAAGCCGAGCCAGCAAACGCTCCGCCGCCTCGGGCGCCTCGCGCCGCCGCCGCCCGCTTCCGAGCAAACGGGCGAGCGCCGCGAGCGGCATATCCTGCGTCGGGCAATGCGTTTGCGGCGCGGGCCAGAGCAGCTCGGGCACGACGAGCAGCAAGCGGCTCATCGCGCGCCCGGCAGCATCTGCCCCAGTTCGCGCGGCGTCGCCGCCTCGCGCCAGCGCGCCGCCATCGCCGCCACGCGCTGGCTGCCGTAACCCCAGGTCGCGGCGATGAAAGGCAGACCGTTCGCCTCGGCAGCCGCACCGTCCTCGATGCGGTCGCCCACATAGACCGCCTGCGCCGGGTCGATGCGGCAATCGGCGAGCAACCGCCCGATCAGCGCCGCCTTGTCGGGCAGGCGCGGCGTAAAAAGATCGAGCGCGTAGACCGCCTCGAAACAGGCGCTCCAGCCGAGGTGGGCGAGGATCAGCCGGGTGGGATGGATGCGCTTGTTGGTGGCGATATAGAGCGAGTGCCCC
>JAIRNL010000211.1 GCA_031258035.1 Azoarcus sp.
AAACCACAAGCTGGCCGAAACCGGCGGCGAGCAGCGCCTGATTGCCAACCTCTTCACCGCGCCGGGCGCATCGGAAACAAAAGTCCAGGCACACCTCAAGGTACTCAACATCCCCCCCCCTGCCCATGCCCCATGGCAGTACCTGGCTGGGCTATCTGTAAATGCCCTGTAGGCGCGGATCCCAAACTCGCCGGCCTCCCGCTTCAACTTCAGCGGCCCGGCGAGCCTGAAGGATCGCGTCGGCTCCGTGATGGGCCACAACACGCTGGACGAATGCGCTATTTCGGTTGGGGCGCGCGCAACGTTGCGCTGGCTTGCGCGATTCCTTTCCAATACCTGTCCAGTCTCTTCGCGCTCTCGCTTTCGCGCCGGGCGTCGATCCCGTCGTTGCGCCACTGGGCGGCGGCGGCGTGAAGGGCGCGGTAATACTGGTCGGGATCGTGGGAAACCAGTACCAGATCCACGCCCGCGTCCAGCGCGGCGGCGGCGGCATGGCCGATGCCGGCGGCGTAGACCGCCCCCATGTTCAGGTCGTCGGTCATCAGGATGCCCTGGTAATTCCAGCCATCCCCGTCTTTTCCGCGCAGGACGTCCTGCACCAGCGTGCGGGAAAGCGAGGCGGGCGCGTGCGGGTCGATGTCGGGCAGCCGCACATGCGAGAGCATCATCGCCGCGCCGGTGCGGGCGGTGACTTCGCGGAAAGGCAACCAGTCGGCGGCGCGCTCGGCGGGGGTGAGCGTCAGGCTGGCTTCGACGAGATGCGTGTCGCCCTCCACCCGCCCGAGACCGGGAAAATGCTTGACCGTGGGCAGGATGCCGTTGGCTGCGAGGCCCGCGCCGTAGGCCGCGGCCACCTTGGTCACGATGCGCGGATCGGCGGCGATGGCGCGGCGCTCGATCAAGGTGTGCCGGTCGGCCCAGTCGCCTTTCTTGCCGGGAGCCAGGTCGACGACCGGGGAAAGATTCATGTTGATGCCGAGCGCCGCCAGCGCCCGCCCTTGCCTCTCGCCGTAATCGCGGGCGCGCATTTCCAGGTTTTCTTCGCCCTCGGCGACCAGGGTCGCCAGCGATGGCATGGGTTCGATGAGCGGCGACAGATGCGAGACCGTGCCGCCTTCCTGGTCGGCCACGACGAAAAGCGGCGGCAGCCCGGCGCGCGCCCGCGTCGCCTGCAAGGCGTCGATGCGGCGGCGCAGGCTTTGCACGGACTCCCCCCGCAGGTTGCGCCGGGTGATATAGATGCCACCGATCAGGCCGCGTTCGGCCAGTGTTTGCAGATCGTCGAAATCCCGGAAGCCGACGACGAAGTGCCGTCCCATCCGCGCCATCGCCACGCCGCCGCGCAGCACCTGGAGGCGCTGCCAGCGGAACCCCCCTTCCTGTCCGGCGACGAGGCACAGCAACAGCAGGCAGGCAGCCAGGCGCAAGGCCGGCTCCAGCCTGCCCCGCCGGGACGCGGCGCGCAGGGCTCGGTACGCGAGGCACGCGCCGCCGATGGCGGCAAGGAGCAGGGTGGGCATTTCCGCGCCGCGCCAGAAATGGAACGCGGGATGCTTGAAATAACGGGCGGCGACGAAGATCAGCGCCGCGAGCACGATCCAGGCAAGGATCGCCCTCTGCCACGCCGCGAGCCGGACACGGCGCAAGGCGGCAAGGCGCGGCGGGCGCAAGTCCGTCATCATTTTTCTCCCTCATCCGGCGAGGACTGGCTGGAGAGCCATTCCGGAGAGCGTTTCGCTTTCCGCGCGCGCGGTTCCCTTTCCGTCAGCGCGTGCCAGTCGAGGCGGCGCGTGCCCGTCATGATGGCGGCGAGCAGGGCAAACAGCAGCAGGCTGCCCATGAGCAGGGATTTCTCTTCCAGTTGCAGGATGACGTAGAGCACGGCGTAAAGCCCGGCGAGCGCGCAGCCGAAAGTGCCCGCCATGAGCCTGGAAGCGAACACGCCCGCGAGATAGAACACGATCAGGCCGACGCAGGCCGCGGCGGAAGCGATGTATGCCTGCAAGAACGGCAACTGCTCGGAGAGCGCGACCAGCAGCAGGAAGAAAATGGTGATGGCCAGCCCGGCCAGCAGGTATTGCATGAGGTGCATCGGGCGGCGGCTCAGGATTTCGCTCAGGAAGAACGCGACGAAGGTCAGCACGATGAACAGGCTGCCATATTTCACCGCCCGCTCGGACTGCCGGTAAACATCGATGGGCTGCATGAATTCGACCCCCAGCACTTCTTCGCCGCCTGGCTGGAGCGCCTTTTCCAGGTCACGAGCCAGATAGGATATTTCCCATTGCGCCTGGAAGCCGTCGCGTTCGATGTCCCGCGCGCGTGGCAGGAAGCGGCCCTGGAAGCTCGGATGCGCCCAGTTCGACTGCAAGTGCACGCTATTGTCTTCCGCCGTGGGCGCGATGGAGAAAGCCTTCGTGCCGGTGAGTTTCAGCGGAAAGGCAAGGTCGATGGCGCGCGCCTCGCCGGGGGTCAATTCGCCCAGATCCACTTCCAGCCAGCTGCCGGGCAGGTCGAAGCGTTTATTCCTGGGCGCGGTAAAGCGCAGCGTGCGCTGCCCGACGCGGATATCCGGCGCGGCGTCCATGCCGCGCGGATCGGAGAGACCGAAAAGCGCCACGACGTGGGCTTCGGCGATTTCGCCCTTGCCCGCCGCGTTGGCAACCAGTTCGGCGGGCAGGTCGAAAGAGCCTTCGATATTGAGATCGAGATGAAAAAGGCGTACCGGATAAATGCCCCGGTAACGCTGCTCCACATCGGCGCGCCCCCGGATCGCCAGCTTCCGGGCGGAGATGAACACGGCCTGTTCGTCCATGAGCGGGGCGGGGCGGGTGAGCGTCTCGCCCGTATTCATGTCGCGGTAGCGCTCCCCGGACGCCTTCATCCGGTAACGGATCGCCAGCACCGGCCCGATCAGGGTCTGCGACCCGGCGGCGGTTCTGGCGATTTCCGCTTCGGCCTGCGTCTGGTATTCCGCGCGTTGGGCAATCTGCTTCTGGATCATGGCCAGTGGAACCAGCAGCA
>JAIRNL010000269.1 GCA_031258035.1 Azoarcus sp.
GCCTTGGCCTCGCCGCCGAACTTCTTCGACAGGATCGTCGTGATCGCCGCCGTCAGCGTGGTCTTGCCGTGGTCAACGTGACCGATCGTCCCCACGTTTACGTGAGGCTTCGTGCGTTCAAACTTACCTTTGGCCATTGTCGTGTTCCTCGTTTCAGGTCGTTGTGATTACTTGCGGTTGTTGATGACGGCCTCGGCCACGCTCTTGGGGGCTTCGACGTAGTGCTTGAACTCCATCGAATAGGTGGCCCTGCCCTGGGTGAGCGAGCGCAGCTGTGTCGCGTAGCCGAACATTTCGGCCAGCGGCACTTCGGCCCTGATTTCCTTCGTGCCGCCAGGCAGGTCGTCCATGCCCTGGACGATGCCGCGCCGACCGGACAGGTCGCCCATGACATTGCCCATGTAGTCCTCCGGGGTTTCGACGACCACGGCCATCATCGGTTCGAGCAGAACCGGGCTGGCTTTGCGCATCGCGTCCTTGAAGGCCATCGAGGCGGCCATCTTGAAGGCGTTTTCGTTCGAGTCCACGTCGTGGTAGGAACCGTCGAACAGCGTGACCTTGACATCGACCACCGGAAAACCGGCGAGCACGCCATTGGGCAGGGTTTCCTGCAAGCCCTTGTCGACCGCCGGAATGTATTCGCGCGGCACCACGCCGCCCTTGATGGCGTCGACGAACTCGTAGCCCTTGCCGGCCTCGTTCGGCTCCAGCTTGATCCAGACGTGGCCGTACTGGCCGCGACCGCCGGACTGCTTGACGAACTTGCCTTCCTGATCGACCGCCTTGCGGACGGCTTCGCGGTAGGCCACCTGCGGCGCGCCGACATTGGCTTCGACGTTGAATTCGCGCCTCATGCGGTCGACGATGATTTCGAGGTGCAGCTCGCCCATGCCGGAGATGATGGTCTGGCCGGATTCCTCGTCGGTGCGGACGCGGAAGGAGGGGTCTTCCGCGGCCAGGCGGCCCAGCGCGATGCCCATCTTTTCCTGGTCGCTCTTGGTCTTGGGCTCGACGGCGACGTGGATCACCGGATCGGGGAAAACCATGCGTTCGAGGATCAGCGGCGCGGCGGGGTCGCACAGGGTCTCGCCCGTGGTGACTTCTTTCAGGCCCACACAGGCGGCGATGTCGCCCGCGAGCACTTCCTTGATTTCCTCGCGCTCATTGGCGTGCATTTGCAGGATGCGGCCGATGCGTTCTTTCTTGCCCTTGACCGGATTGAGCACGGTCTCGCCCGAGTTGAGCACGCCGGAATAGACGCGCACGAAGGTCAGCTGGCCGACGAAGGGGTCGGTCATCAGCTTGAAGGCGAGGGCGGAGAACTTTTCGCCGTCGTCGGCACGCCGGATGATTTCCTTCTCGTCATCGTCGACGTCGACGCCGCGCACCGGCGGAATATCGACCGGCGAGGGCAGGAACTCGATGACCGCGTCGAGCATGCGCTGCACGCCCTTGTTCTTGAAGGCGCTGCCGCACAGCATGGGCTGGATTTCGCAGGCGATGGTGCGCAGGCGCAGGCCCAGCTTGATCTTGTCCTCGGACAGTTCGCCGTTTTCGAGGTAGTCGTTCATGAGTTCCTCGGACGCCTCGGCGGCGGCCTCGGTCATCTGCTCGCGCCAGGTTCTGGCTTCGTCGAGCAGCTCGTCGGGAATGTCGCGGTAGTCGAACTTCATCCCCTGGGAAGCCTCGTCCCAGTAGATCGCCTTCATCTTGATGAGGTCGACCACGCCGGCGAATTTATCCTCGGCCCCGATCGGAATCACGATGGGCACCGGGTTCGCTTTCAGGCGGGTCTTCATCTGGTCGACGACCTTGAAGAAATTCGCGCCGGAGCGATCCATCTTGTTCACGAAAGCCAGGCGCGGCACCTTGTACTTGGTCGCCTGTCGCCACACGGTCTCGGACTGCGGCTGCACGCCGCCCACGGCGCAATACACCATGCACGCGCCATCGAGCACGCGCATCGAACGCTCCACCTCGATGGTGAAATCGACGTGTCCCGGCGTGTCGATGATGTTGAAGCGATGCTCGGGGAAATTCAGATCCATCCCCTTCCAGAAGCACGTGGTCGCCGCCGAGGTGATGGTGATGCCGCGCTCCTGCTCCTGGGCCATCCAGTCCATGGTGGCCGCGCCATCGTGCACTTCGCCGATCTTGTGATTGACGCCGGTGTAATAGAGGATGCGTTCGGTCGTCGTCGTCTTGCCGGCGTCGATGTGGGCGGAAATGCCGATGTTGCGGTATCGCTCAATGGGGGTCTTGCGAGCCACGATGTTTATCCTGTCTGCCGTTCGTCGCCAGCGCGACGAACCGGGTAAGCGTTTACAAAATAATCGAGCCCTTCGCAGGGCCCGATGCACCGCCGAGCAGGGCGGTCAGAAGCGGTAATGCGAGAAAGCCTTGTTGGCTTCGGCCATGCGGTGGACTTCCTCGCGCTTCTTCATTGCCGAGCCGCGGCCCTCGGCCGCTTCGAGCAACTCGCCGGCCAGGCGCTGCGCCATTGATTTCTCGGCGCGCTTGCGCGCGGCCTCGCGCAACCAGCGCATCGACAAGGCCATGCGGCGGGAAGGGCGCACTTCGACCGGCACCTGGTAGTTCGCGCCGCCGACGCGGCGGCTCTTGACTTCCACCACCGGCTTGACATTGGCCACCGCGGCGGAAAACACCTCCAGCGGATCCTTGCCGGCCTTGGCGCCGATGTGCTCGAACGCGCCATAGACGATGCGCTCGGCGACCGACTTCTTGCCGGACTGCATGATGACGTTGATGAATTTGGAGACATCCTGCGAGGCGAACTTGGGATCGGGCAGGATTTCACGTTTTGGGACTTCACGACGACGCGGCATGACAACCTCTCGAAATTAAACAGGCCAAGGCCCGGTCAGGACTGCTTCGGACGCTTGGCGCCGTACTTGGAGCGCGACTGCTTGCGATCCTTGACGCCCTGAAGGTCGAGCGAACCGCGAACGATGTGATAGCGCACGCCCGGCAAATCCTTCACCCGACCGCCGCGGATCAGCACCACCGAGTGCTCCTGCAGGTTGTGGCCTTCGCCGCCGATGTACGAGATGACCTCGAAGCCGTTGGTAAGCCGCACCTTGGCCACCTTGCGCAGCGCGGAGTTCGGCTTCTTCGGCGTCGTGGTGTAGACGCGGGTGCAAACGCCGCGCTTCTGCGGGCACGCATCGAGCGCGGGCACTTTGCTCTTGGCCACTTCCACCTGGCGCGGCTTGCGAACGAGCTGATTGATTGTCGGCATACTTGAGAATTCCCAAAAAACCGAGGCAGCCACCTGGGCCGCCTCGGCGGTTGATTCCGGCGTGCGACTGACTACGATTGGCCAGCCCACAAAAAAGAGGTCGGAGGTTATACCGAAAGGACAGTTGAGTCAACCGGTCTGTAGGGAGTGTGTAAGGAGCAAGCAATCCGTCCGGCGCTATCGGCTCGGGCGCTCGGCGCGCGCTTTCTCGATGAGATCGGCGATCCTGGTGTTGCCCCTGGAACGGGCCCATTCCTCGGCATTCACGCCGCTGTCGTTGCGGCGATCGAGCGCGATGGGCGTCTTCAACAGGCGGCGCACGACATCGATGTGCCCGTTGCGGCCGGCAAGCATGAGGGCATCGGACAGGTTGGGCGTCAGGGCATTCACGTCGGCGCCGGCGGCAAGCAGCTTTTCGACGACGGCGA
>JAIRNL010000304.1 GCA_031258035.1 Azoarcus sp.
GCGACATCATCGAGGGGCCTGCCCCGACATTGCGTCCCGCGCGGCGGCCTGATCGCTGGGCACGCCCGCCTGTCTTGTAGGGGCAGGCCCCTGTGCCTGCCCCCGCTCATTTCGCCAATGATGGGTATTTTGAAAACACCCTCTGAAGGGCTGTCGCTAATTTCTTGCTCGTGACACGACGGTTTCCGGTGCGGGGCATCGCCCTGTTTCGGGGCGTTCAGGCGTCCGGGCATGGTCTTTCGCCGTCGTCACGGGGCGTCCGCCGCCGCGACGCCGCCGGTCGCCAGAAGGCGTAGAGCGTCCCGGCCGCCGCCCAGGCGCAGAGCAGGTATTGCATCCAGCGCCCTTCCGGATGGTCGAGTTTCTCGAAACCGAACGCCACCGCCGCGACGAGCGCGAGAGCCGCCAGGACACGCTGGTTGCGCTCGTTCTCCCAGAACCGCCAGCGTGCCGAGCCGGCGCAGCCGATCGCCGCCGACGCCCAGCCGCCCGCCGCGCCGACGAGCAGGTCGAGCGGCCAGTGCGCGCCGACCGCGATCCGCGAAAAAGCCACCAGCGCGGCCAGCGGCAGCGCGAGCCAGGCCAGGAGGGGACGCCGACCGCACAACATCACCACGCCGGCGAGGGTGAAAATAGCCAGCGTGTGCCCGGACGGAAAAGAATGGCTGTACAGCGGCGAGCCGACGATGTGGATGGCCTCGGGCGGCAGCACCGAGGGCGGGCGCGGGATGTCGGTGAGCTTTTTGATCGCGTGGGTATAGAAGCTGGCGAACGGCGTCGCCAGCAGGGCCGCCGCCACCCAGCGCGGCTGCCGGACGAGGGCGGGCGCGAGCAGGCAGAAAGCGCCGAGCGTGCTGCCGAGATGGGTGATCCCGGCCCAGGCGAATGCCGGCAGCCAGCCAGACGCCGCCGTGTTTGCGGCCCGGAACAGGTCTTCGTTGCCGCCTGTCGCCACCACGACTCCCACGCCGATGGCGCAAAGCAGTACCGGCAGGATGAGCCAGGCATCCGGATGCCGGGACGGCGCGGCAGCGGGCGGGGAAATGGCGCTTTCGGCGCATTCGCTTTCCACGCGGCGTTTACTTATTGCGGGCACGGGCGAAAGCCAGCGCCAGCGCGCTTTCGGCGGCGGGGCGGGATGGGCTGCCGGGGCGCGGGCCGGCGCGGCGGCTCTCCTTGCCATGGGCGCCGCCGGTGTCGGCGTGGCGCGGGCGGGCCTCGTCGGCGAGGCGCATGGTGAGGGCGATGCGCTTGCGCGCGAGATCGACTTCGATCACCTTCACCTTGACGACCTGCCCGGCCTTGACGACGGAATGCGGATCCTTGACGTAGCGATCGGCCAGCGCCGAAATATGGACGAGGCCGTCCTGGTGCACGCCGATGTCGACGAAAGCGCCGAAGTTGGTGACATTGGTGACGACACCTTCGAGCAGCATGCCGGGTTCGAGATCGGCGGGGGATTCGATGCCGGCGCGAAAGGCCGCGCTGCGGAACGCCGGGCGCGGATCGCGGCCGGGTTTTTCCAGTTCGGCGAGGATGTCCTTCACGGTCGGCAGGCCGAAACGCTCGTCGGTGAATTCGGCGGCGGCGATCGTCTTCACGAAAGCGCCGTTGCCCATCAGCTCGCGCACATCCTTATGCACTCTGGCCAGAATGCGCTCGACCACCGGATAGGCTTCCGGGTGCACCGCCGACGCATCGAGCGGATTGTCGCCGTTGGGAATGCGCAGGAAGCCCGCCGCCTGCTCGAAAGTCCGGGGGCCGAGGCGCGGCACCTCCAGCAGGGCGCGGCGGTCGCGGAACGGCCCCTGGCTGTCGCGGTGGGCGACGATGTTGCCGGCGAGCAGCGTGTTGAGACCGGAGATGCGCGCCAGCAACGGCGCCGAGGCGGTGTTCACGTCGACCCCGACGGCGTTGACGCAGTCCTCGACCACGGCATCCAGGCTTTTCGCCAGCCGGCCCTGATTGACGTCGTGCTGGTACTGCCCGACGCCGATCGACTTGGGGTCGATCTTCACCAGTTCGGCGAGCGGGTCTTGCAGGCGGCGGGCGATCGAGACCGCGCCGCGCAGCGACACGTCCAGGTTGGGGAATTCGCGCGCCGCCAGCTCCGAGGCCGAATACACCGACGCGCCGGCCTCCGAGACCACGACCCGGGTAAAGCGCAGGGCCGGATGGCGGGTGCCCAGTTCGGCGGCCAGTGCATCGGTTTCGCGCGAAGCGGTGCCGTTGCCGATGGCGATCAGCTCCACCGCGTGTTTTTGCGCGAGCGCGGCCAGCGTGGCGAGCGCGCCTTCGCGGTCGCGGCGCGGCTCGAAAGGATAGACGGTGGCGGTATCGAGGAGCTTGCCGGTAGCATCGACCACGGCGACCTTGACCCCCGTGCGGATGCCGGGATCGAGCCCCATCGTATTGCGGTTGCCCGCCGGGGCGGCGAGCAGCAGGTCTTTCAGGTTGCGGGCGAAGACCCGGATGGCCTCTTCTTCGGCGCGCTCGCGCAGCGCCCCCATGAGATCGAGTTCGAGCGAGAGCGAGATTTTCACGTTCCAGGCCCAGCGCACGGTCTCGGCGAGCCATTTGTCGGCGGCGCGTCCCTGGTCGCGGATGCCGAAACGCGCCGCGATGCGCTGTTCGCAGGGATGGGGCGCGTCGGCGTCGGGGCGGGGGAGATCGAGCGCGAGCTTCAGGACACCCTCGTTGCGGCCGCGCAGCAAGGCGAGGGCGCGATGCGACGGCATGGCGGCAATCGGCTCCTGGAAATCGAACCAGTCGCGGAACTTGGCGCCCTCGTTCTCCTTGCCCTCGATCACGCTGGCGCGCACCTCGCCCCTGTCGTGGAGCAGATCGCGCAACTCGCCGATCAGGGTGGCGTCCTCGGCGAATTGCTCCATCAGGATCTGGCGCGCGCCGTCGAGCGCCGCCCTGGCGTCGGCGACCCCGGCCTCGGCGTTGAGATAATCGCCCGCAACCTGCTCCGGCACGAGTTCCGGATTGGCAAGCAGCGCCTCGGCCAGCGGCGCCAGTCCCGCCTCGCGGGCGATCTGCGCCTTGGTGCGGCGTCTGGGCTTATAGGGCAGGTAAAGGTCTTCGAGGCGCTGCTTGGTTTCGGCCGCTTCGATGTCGGCGCGCAGGCCGGCGTCGAGCTTGCCCTGTTCGGCCACCGAAGCCAGTATCGCGGCGCGGCGTTCTTCCAGTTCGCGCAGGTAGACGAGCCTTTCGGCGAGCGTGCGCAACTGGGTATCGTCCAGTCCGCCCGTGGCCTCCTTGCGATAGCGGGCGATGAAGGGAACCGTGGCGCCCTCGTCGAGCAGCTGCACGGCGGCGGCGATCTGGTGTGCGGAGGCGCCGATCTCGTCGGCGATGCGGTGTTCTATCGAATCGGACATGGGGATAAACGACTGTTCCAGACAAGAAAAAGGCCGGCATCCGGAGCGGGATGTCCGGCTTCGATCGGGTTGTTTCGGGGGTCTCGGCGGGACGGCGAGGGTCCGCGTGGGGCGCCATTGTACCGCAGCCAGGGCAGCCAGACCGCAACGCCATCGAACCCCGGCAGCCGCCGGGGTTCGTCTCCAGTGATGGCTTTGATCCTGAAAACCTCGGTTATCAGATTCTGTTTGCATGATTCGTAAGCAAACGGATGTGCCGTGGCGGTCCGATAGCGGCGATGGCGCGCTTGAGATGATCGCAACACAGCAACCAGACCGATGTG
>JAIRNL010000310.1 GCA_031258035.1 Azoarcus sp.
GGCTCGTCGAGTTTGAGGATGCGCTGCACTTTCGGGGTGAGTTCGGCGATGTCGGCGCGCAGGATTTGTTGCTTGATTTCGAGGATGCGGGCCGGGTGCATCGAAAAACTGCGCAGTCCCATGCCGAGCAGTAGTTGCGTGTAGGCGGCATTGCCCGCCATTTCGCCGCATACCGATATCGGCAGCCCGGCGCGCTGCGCGACCTGGATGGTGCCGGAGATGAGGCGCAACACGGCGGGATGCAGGGGATCGTAGAGGTGCACGACCGCTTCGTTGCTTCGGTCTACAGCCAGGGTGTATTGGATGAGGTCGTTGGTGCCGATCGACAGGAAGGCAAGGCGGCGCACGAACATCCCCAGGGCCAGCGCGGCGGCGGGGACTTCCACCATGCCGCCGATCAGGAGCGTCTCGTCGAACTTGATTTTTTCTTCGCGCAGTTCTTCCTTGGCTTTTTCGATCAGTACCAGCATCTGGTCGATTTCGTCGGCGTGCGCGAGCATCGGCACCATGACCTGGAGCTTGCCGTGCGAGGAGGCCCGCAACAGGGCGCGCAGCTGGGTGAGGAAAGTCTTGGGTTCAGCCAGCGAATAGCGCACCGCGCGCAGGCCGAGCGCCGGATTGGGTTCGCCGCGGCTCTTGCCAGCCAGCATCTTGTCCGCGCCGATGTCGAAGGTGCGGGCGGTGACGGGCCTGCCGGCGGCGGCCTTGAGGACGGCGCGGTAATTCTCGTATTGCTCGTCCTCGTCGGGCAGGGTGTCGCGGTCGATGAAGAGAAATTCCGTGCGGAAAAGGCCGACGCCGTCGGCGTTGATTTCCTTGAGCTGGCTCACGTCCTGCGGGCCGCTGATGTTGGCGAGCAACTGGATGAGTTCACCGCCGAGGGCGGCCGCCGGCGTGTCGCGCAGGCGCTTGAGTTTGGAGCGTTCCAGCTCCAGCGCGGAGCGGCGCAGCAGATATTCTTCGACGATGTTGTCATCGGGGTCGATGATGGCGATGCCGCGCGTGCCGTCGATGATGAGAAGTTCGTTGTCGCGCAGCAGCTCGCGGATGTGATGCAGGCCGACGACCGCCGGAATGCCCAGGTTGCGGGCGACGATGGCGGTATGGCTGGTGGGGCCGCCGATGTCGGTGACGAAGCCGGCGATGTGGTCTCGAAAGCCGATGGTATCGGCCGGCGAGAGGTCGTGCGCGACGACGACCGTCCCCAGGCCGTCCTTGCGCCTGGGCGGCAGATGGCCGGGATCGCCCAGCAGCGCCTTGACCAGTCGTTCGACCACCTGCACCACGTCGGCCTGGCGTTCGCGCAGATAGGGATCCTCGATCTGGCGGAACTGTTCGACCACTGTTTCCATTTGTTGCACCAGCGCCCATTCGGCGTTGTAGTGGTGCTCCTCGATCCGTTCCCGCGCCGCGTCGACCAGCACCGGATCGGCCAGCATCATCCGTTGCAGGTCGATGAAGGCGCCAACTTCGCTGTGGGGTTGCGCGGCGGTGGCGGCGGCCTTGAGGCCGAGCAGTTCGCCTTCCACGCCGGCGATCGCGTTGTCGAGACGATCCAGTTCGTCGGCGATGTGACGCGGCGCCACCTGGTAATGGTTGACTTCGAGCAGTGCGTGCGAGACCAGGTGCGCGTGCCCGATGGCGATACCTTGCGAGACTGGCAACCCATGCACGGTAAAACTCATCGCGGCGTTCCTCTCATTCTTCTTCGTCAAAACGGTTGGCGATCAGTTCGACGATTTTCGCCAGCGCCTCGTCGGCATCGCCGCCTTCGGTTTCGATGACGATCGACGTCCCCCGGGAGGCGGCAAGCATCATCAGGCCCATGATGCTTTTGGCGCTGACCCGGCGCCCGTTGCGTTCGAGCCAGACATCGGCGGCAAAGTTGTCCGCCAGTCGCGCGAGTTTGGCCGAGGCGCGCGCATGCAGCCCCAGCTTGTTGATGATCGTTACTTCGGCTTTCGGCATTTTCTCCGAATCACCCGTGCTTATCCGTGACGCGGGCGATTGTAGCTGATCATGTCATGATTTGCGGGCGAATGCCGTTCGCCCGCCTGTTTCCAGGACGGAAGGCCCCCGTCCCGGAAATCGGCAGGTGCCTACACTTTGAAATGGCTGAGCGCGTCGCTGACTTCGCCGGCGAGGCGATCAAGCAACTTGGCGTTGGCGGAGGATTCCTCGGCGGCGGTGTTGTTCTCTTCGGTCATCTGGGCAATCCTCTCCACATGACGCGCCACGTCGTGGCTTGCCTGGTTTTGCTCTTTCAGCGCGTCGGAGATTTCCGTCACGGCGCCCGACACTTTGGCGGCCTCCGCGCGGATGGTTTTCATCCGCTCGCCAGCGTCCTGGGCCAGCAATTGGCCCGCTTCCACCTGCTTGACGACTTTTTCCATTTCCGAGACCGAATCGCTGGCCGAAATCTGGATCTTGCTCACCATGCTGGAGATATCGACCGTCGATTGCGCGGTGCGCTCGGCAAGCTTTCGCACTTCGTCCGCGACCACCGCGAACCCCCGGCCCTGCTCGCCGGCGCGCGCCGCCTCGATGGCGGCATTCAGCGCCAGCAGATTCGTCTGGTCGGCCACTTCCTTGATGACGTTGACCACGTTGGTGATCTGGTGCGATTCCTCGCCCAGCGCCTTGATGACGCTGGAGGCGTCGGAGACGGTATGCGCGATCGTCGCCATCTCGTTGCAGGTCTGCTCGATGATCTGGCTGCCCTGCCCGGAGATGTCGCCGGCGGCGTGCGCCATGGATTGCGCTTCGGTGGCGCTGTTGGAGACGGTGCTGATCGAGACGCTCATCTCCTCGATGGAGGCAGCCATCGCGGAAGCGGAACTGCTCTGGCTCGATGAGCTTTGCGCAACCTGTTCGGCCCCGGCGGCCACCGCTTCCACGGTTTTGACGACGTCGGCGATCTGCCCCTGGATGGTGCGGAAGGCAAGCTGGAGCTTGCCCATCATGTAGTCGAAAGAGCGCGAGAGTTCGCCGATCTCATCATTGGCCTTGCTGTCGAGGCGCAGGGTCAGGTCGAGCCCTTCCGCGACCCGCGAGATCGTGTCCTTCGCTTCTTCCAGGGGTTTGATCGACGCGTACATGATCGACCAGGTGAAACCCGCCAGCACGATGAGGCCAATACCGGCAACCACGCACATGATGGTGAAATCGCGCCCGCTCCCGGACACGGCCTCCTGGATGGTCCTGTCGCTGATCTGCTTCTCCAGCTCGATCAGCTCTTCGAGGATCGAAGCCAGTTGTGGCGTGATGTCGCGGCGCTTTATGTTGTTCTCCTCGATGACACGCATCAACTTCTGGATGTCTTCCAGCGTCGGGGCTGCAAGCGCCGCACCCAGGAGGGAAAAAGTGTCGAGATCGTATTTGTGCCAGCCAACCCAGTGCGACTTGAACTTGTCCCAGAGAGGCTCACTTTCTTTTGGTATGGGCAACGCCTCGAACTTCTTGAGCGCGGTATTCGCTCTTGCGATTGCCTCCTCTTCGATTTTCTGCAGGCGTTGCAGTTCGGCTTTCATGGATCCGTAATCCAGCGCGTCCTTGGAGGAAATCTCGTAGCCGCGGCGCACGAGATTAATCGCGGCGCTTTGCAGGCGCAGTAATTGTTCCATATTCGGCATGCGAACTTCCGAAACGTCCTTGAACACCCTTTCGTCATCACGCAAGGAAGCCGCACCGATGCCCGCGATGGTGAGCATGCCGAGCAAACCAATGACAAAAAGGACAAAAACCCTATGCTTGACTTTCATTCCTGGCTCCTTTCGGTCCGTGTGAAAATAGGCCGGCATGATTGGTAAGGGCCGATATCTGACAATGCATTTGATCCGCATTGTGCAGATACGATGAATGGAAAGGATATACGCATATCAC
>JAIRNL010000021.1 GCA_031258035.1 Azoarcus sp.
TTTGGCCAGAACGGGCCGGCCAAGCCAGCACTTCCTCATCATGTCGTTGCACGGTGCGCACATGCAGCCGGGTAAAACTGTTGATCGTGCAATAGAGCGCAAAGAACCGCTCCAGCACGCTGGCGAACAGATAGACGCTGCCGCCCACATAGGCGTCCTCGTCCAGCATCAGGGTAATGTCGAGTCCGCGCACGAAGCCGGAAAAATCCGGCCCGGCCACCCGCGCCACGGACGGACGGCTGCTGACGGCGGTGATCCCCTGTATCTGCCGTTGCATGACGGGCGAGCCGCTCAGGTTGTAGAGCGCCAGCATCTCTCGCAGGGCTTGGCCGCCGCTTTCGACCAGCGTCAGGTAGTTGAGCGACAGATGGGAGATCAGCCGCCATTGCAGACCGCGCCGCCGGGGCAGGCGTCGGCTGGGGGTGGGCTTGCGCAGCAACCGCACGCGCTTGACGACCGACTGGCCGGACAGGGCGAAATCGGTCAGCCGCCCCTGTTCGCCGCCGCCAAACGGAATCCGCTCGGGCAAGTCGCGGTTGCTGCACAGCAGCTCCAGGCTCAGCACTTCCCCGGCGGGGCATGCCGGCTCATAAGCCAGATCGACCAGATGCAATTCCAGGTCGGTACCCTTGTCCCCTGGACGTATCGAGCCTTCGCGCGTCGAGTGCCAGTAAAAGCGGGACGGCGCGCCGCCATGCACGATGTCGTAGAACGGCGGCACCACCTCGCTCACCTTTTTGCCGCCGCTCACCTCCACGCGCGTGACGCGCTGGATCTGCACGACCTCGAAAGCCTCTGGCGTGTCGCTGCGGGCCCGCACCGGGTAGGACTCGCGCTGGTGCGTCACCCGCACCGGATCGCCGGCCTGGGGGAACAGGTTGATGATGGGGGTACACCCCAATCTGAAGTGATGCGCGCTCAGCCCGGTCAGCAGGCGGTGATGCCGTTCGCCGTCGGGATAACGATCCAGCATCGCCTGGATCACCAGCCGCCCGCCCGGCAGGCGCGGCGCGGCCTCCCCCAGTCGCAGGATGTCGACGAAAAGAAATTTTTCCGGAAAGCTGAAATACTCGGTCAACAGCCGATAACCGGCGAACGAACGTTTGCCGTATTCCAGCATCGCTTCGTCGGGGGCGAAGCCCACCGGCGCGATGCAACCGCCCGGCAAGTTCGTCAGGCGCGCCGGATCGTCGCTGCCGTCGCCCACCCGCACTCGCACGGTGCGCGAGAGCAGCATTTCGTGGAGCAAATGCATCAGCGCCGGTTCGCCATCGAGGAAAAAGCGCAGCGAATCGAGCCTCATGCCGGAGACTTTCAGACCGCCCCGGCCTTGCAGTTCCAGCGTCAGCACCGCCGCCGCCTCCGGCGCGATCTGGCGCAGATACCCCGAGCCACTGGTCAGTTCCAGCCGCGCCGCCGTGAGCGAGAGCGGGTACAGGTCGACGGGGTAGCAGGTGCGGAAGTGGCAAGTAACGCCGTCGATCATCGGGGAATCCACCACCTGCCCGCGCGCGATCCGGTACCGTCCGCTCACCTCCGACTTCTGCGGGTTGGCCTCGAACTGCACGATGCTCGAGGCCGGAATCGGCCGCAGGTAATGCGGGTACATCACCTCCAGGAAACTGTCGGCGATTTCGGGATACTCGTCATCGAGCTTGCGATGGATGCGCGCCCCCAGGAAGGCGAACGACTCGATCAGGCGCTCGACGTGCGGGTCTTCGCTCTGGCCGCCTTCCAGCGCCAGACGGCTGGCTACCTTGGGATAGCGCCGCGCAAATTCGCCGGAGAGTTCGCGCAGATACTCCAGCTCACGCTCGTAATAGGGAAGCAGGGATTCAAGCATCACAAAACCTTGTCAGGAAGGCGGGATTCGTTCAGGGAAACGAAGGCAATTGCAATTTGATCGGCGGCACTTCGATCTGCGGCGCGGGAATCGACGGCAGTTGTACTTCGGGCGTCTCGATCTGCGGAAGCTCCGGCATCTCGAACCGCGGCGTTTGCGGGAAAGAAGGCTTTCCCGGCTGGCTGCCCGCCGCCTCTGGCTGCAACGCCCGCGCCGCCGCGTCTTTCGCTTCCTCGATGGCCTTCAGCCCCTTGTGGCCGGCGGACATGACAACCCGGAACCCCACATTGGGCCGCCGGACGCCGGGCGGATAACCATGTCGATGCGCCGAGCGCAGATACCGCAAGTCGTTGCTCCAGCCCCCCCCGCGCAAGACGCGGAACGCCCCCTCGGGCGGGCCGGACGGGTCGATCGAAAACCCCTTCTCGTCCTTGAGCGAGCTGTTCGTGCCCCGTAGCGGATTGCCCGGCGAAGAGGCGAGCAGCCGCGCGTACCAATCGTCCCCGTACCAGTCCTGCACCCACTCCCAGACATTCCCGTGCATGTCGTGCAAGCCCAGCGGATTCGGCAGCTTCTCCCCGACCGGGTGCGTCGCGCTGTCCGCGTTATCCCAATACCAGGCGTATTCCCCGGCATGGGCCGCATCGAAAGAGAACTTCGTCATCGTCCCCGCGCGGGCGGCGTACTCCCACTCGGCCTCGGTCGGCAAGCGGTATTTATCCGTGTTCTCCAGCGCGTTGAGCCGCCGGATGAATTCCTGCGCCTC
>JAIRNL010000006.1 GCA_031258035.1 Azoarcus sp.
CATTACGTACTGCAAACGGGCAGCACCGCCAGCCCGCGAGGCTTCATCGAACAACTGATGTGCCGTTTGCCGGACTACGAGGAGAAGACGATGACCATTGCCGAAGAACTGAAACGGATGGGACGGATGGAGGGGATGGAAAAAGGGCTTGAGAAAGGGCGCTCGGAAGGACTCGAAGAAGGGCGCCGCAGTGCTTCTCTGGAGATCGCCCGCGCAATGCTGGCTTGCGGCGTCGATGTCGGGATCGTGAAGAAGACTACCGGACTGAGCCGGGACGATCTGGCTCAGATACGTCACTGACCGCAGGCCACGGCAGGGGGCGAGGGCAGCCGCCCCCGCGCGCAGGGTGTCGTTGCCGCGCGTGTCGCCTCGAAACTTTCTCGCGCCGCATTCCACTCCCCCTCCGTGCAGCCTGCGGCGGGATTTTCTCCCACAGGGGGATGCCCTGTACCGAGCGCACTCAAAAAAAACGGCCCCGCTTGCGCGGGGCCGTTTCACTGGATCGAAACGTGCGAACCGGGTTACATCCCCATGTCGCCCATACCACCCATGCCGCCCATACCGCCCATCGGAGGCACCGCTGGTTTGTCTTCAGCCAGTTCAGCAACCATGCAGTCGGTGGTGAGCATCAGGCCGGCGACAGAAGCAGCGTTCTGCAACGCGGTGCGCGTGACCTTGGTCGGGTCGAGCACGCCTTGTTCCACCAGATCGCCATATTCGCCGTTGGCGGCGTTGTAGCCGTAGTTGCCCTTGCCTTCGACGACTTTGTTGACGACCACCGAGGGTTCGTCGCCAGCATTGGCAACGATTTCGCGCAGCGGCTGTTCAAGGGCGCGCAGCACGATCTTGATGCCGGCGTCCTGGTCGCTGTTCTCGCCCTTGAGGGTGACGGCGAGTTGGGCGCGGGCGCGCAGGAGCGCCACGCCGCCACCGGGGACGATGCCTTCTTCCACTGCGGCACGGGTCGCGTGCAGCGCATCTTCGACGCGGGCCTTCTTTTCTTTCATCTCGACTTCGGTCGCAGCGCCCACCTTGATGACGGCCACGCCGCCGGCAAGCTTCGCCACGCGCTCTTGCAGCTTTTCGCGGTCGTAGTCGGAGGTGGCTTCCTCGATCTGGACGCGAATCTGCTTGACGCGCGCTTCGATGCGGGAGGCTTCGCCCGCGCCGTCGATGATGATGGTGTTTTCCTTGCCGATCTCGATGCGCTTGGCCTGGCCAAGATCTTGCAGGCTGGCTTTCTCCAGGGTCAGGCCGACTTCTTCGGCGATCACCTGGCCGCCGGTGAGGACGGCGATGTCTTCGAGCATGGCCTTCCTGCGGTCACCGAAACCAGGCGCCTTGACCGCGGCGGTCTTGAGGATGCCGCGGATGTTATTGACCACCAGGGTGGCGAGCGCCTCGCCTTCCACGTCCTCGGCGATGATGAGGAGCGGCCGACCGGCCTTGGCGACTTGTTCCAGTACCGGCAGGAGGTCGCGGATGTTGGAGATCTTCTTGTCGAAGAGCAGGACATAGGGGTTGTCCAGCACGGCGACCTGCTTGTCCGGGTTGTTGATGAAATAGGGCGACAGGTAGCCACGGTCGAACTGCATGCCTTCGACGACGTCGAGTTCGTTGTTGAGGCTCTTGCCGTCCTCGACGGTGATGACGCCTTCCTTGCCGACTTTTTCCATCGCCTGGGCGATGATGGTACCGACATCGGCGTCGGAGTTGGCGGAGATGGTGCCGACCTGGGCGATTTCCTTGTTGGACTGGCACGGCTTGGAAATCTTCTTCAGCTCGTCGATGGTGGCGGTGACGGCCTTGTCGATACCGCGCTTCAGATCCATCGGGTTCATGCCGGCGGCAACGTACTTCATGCCTTCGCGCACGATCGACTGCGCCAGCACGGTGGCGGTGGTGGTGCCGTCGCCGGCGATGTCGGAGGTCTTGGAGGCGACTTCCTTCACCATTTGCGCGCCCATGTTCTCGAACTTGTCCTTCAGTTCGATTTCCTTGGCAACGGAGACGCCATCCTTGGTGACGGTGGGCGCGCCGAAGGAACGCTCCAGCACGACATTGCGACCCTTGGGTCCAAGCGTGACCTTGACCGCGTTGGCCAGGATGTTGACGCCGGCAACCATGCGCTCGCGGGCGGGATCGCCAAACTTGACTTCTTTAGCTGTCATTTAATGAACTCCTGAAAAATCGGTTGAGGTTGAAACGTGGAAGGCGACGGCTTACGCCTCGACCACGCCCATGATGTCTTCTTCGCGCATGACGAGCAGTTCGTCGCCCTCGACCTTCACGGTCTGGCCGGCGTACTTGCCGAACAATACGCGGTCGCCGGCCTTGACGGCCATCGGGCGAACCTTGCCGTCTTCGAGAATCTTGCCGTTGCCCACGGCCAGCACCTCGCCCTGATCGGGCTTCTCGCCCGCGGAATCCGGAATCACGATGCCGCTGGCGGTCTTGCGCTCGGCTTCCAGACGCTTGACGATCACACGATCGTGCAGGGGACGGATTTTCATTGGCTTTGCTCCTCTCTCTTACAGAACAGAATCGACATGACGGGCATATGCCCGCCGGGGAAAAAACCGACCAGCCCGGCATGGCCAAGGCTGGCTGTTAGCACTCGTTAGAGTCGAGTGCCAATAATAAGGACAGGGACGGGCGATTTCAAGGGGCGTGCCAAAGAAATAATTAAAAATGCTTTTACCGTGGTTGCCATGTCATGCGTCCTTTTTCACGGCCACGACGTATAAACAGGTTTTCGCGGCGCGGCGGCGCGCGTTACATTGCGTGTTTCCGCTTTGACGCCATGAATCCCCTCTCCCGGCTCCTCTCCTGGATATCGCCCTCCGCGCCCGTCGATCCGGACACGCTGGCTGGATTGCAGCGCGTCGTGGAAGTGGTGGATAAAGTCTTCGCCATGACGCCCGGCTTCGACGAAAAGCTGGCTGCGCCGGTCGGGCATGCCCGCGGCTATTGCGCCAGTCTCATCGACGTGCTGCCGCCGCCGGTCGACATCGGTCGACCGTATTTCGCCACCGACGCCCTGGTGCATGCCCTTTTCGCTTCCGCCGACGACATCGGCGACATGCTGGCGGCCAGTGCGCCGGTGCGCGACTACCTCGCCGGGCCGCAATCGCGCCAGGGCGATCATTTTTTCGCCCTGATGGCGGCGCGGCGCACGGAAAGGAAAGTGCTTGGCGCCGCCATGCAGAACGGCATCATGGCCACCGACGTTCCGCAATCCCTGCTCCAGTTTTCCGACCGGACACTGGTTTTGCCCGCCGCCGATCCCGAAACGGCGCGCGACAGCCTGCGCGCGGCGGCGTTCGACAGCCTGCTGCGCACGTTCGCCGGGCACATCGAACTAGCCAGGGTGGCCTATACGTCGCTTCAATCCGAACGCGAGCTGGAACGGGTACGCCAGCGCAGCCGCCCGGCGGACAGCGGGGTGAATTTCCCCTCGCGCTACATTGCCGCGCTGGACGAGCGCCTGCGCCAGCAGTTCGAGTCCTTGCAGCCGGATGCCCTCGTCGCCGAACTCGCCGCTTTTCTCATGCGGCCGGAAGAAGCGTTGAGCCTTGAGCCGGTGCAGCTATGGGTGACGCGCGCCGGCGTAATCCAAGGCGAGAACGCGCGCGAGGCGGGTGCGGCCTCGATCCGGCTCACGGAACTCACTTCGCGCGACCGCCGCCGCCATGTCGTGCTCCCGGTGCGCATCCAGTGCGACGAAGCGCGCGAGGCGCTGGAGAGGTCGCGGGAAACGCGCGAGAACATGTTGTTGATCTGACAGGCGGCCCACGAGTCCGTCCAGCGCATTTTTCGTTCGGGCGCGGACGCCATTCCGCGGGAAGATGCCACTCGTCCCCACGCGGCCCGGATCCTCGGCGCGACTACCGTCGTATCGCCGCCGGCCGGGTTCATTGGCGGATATCGTCCGCGCCGTTGAGCCAGGGGCCGTCGTCCGCGCCCGGCGTTGCCCGGAAAGGGTTGATGTCCAGCCCGCCGCGCCGCGTGTAGCGCGCCCACACAGCCAGGGCGTCCGGGCGGCAACGCGCGAGAATGTCGCGGAAAATCCGCTCGACGCATTGTTCGTGGAATTCGTTGTGCTGGCGAAAGGAGACGATGTAGCGCAGCAACCCGGCGCGATCGAGCGCCGGGCCCGTGTAGCGCACCACCAGCGTTCCCCAGTCTGGTTGGCTGGTGACGGGGCAATTGGATTTCAGCAGGTGCGAGTAAAGCGTTTCATGCACCGTCTCTCCCGCCGCGCGCAGGTACCCGGGGCGCGGCGGGCAGTAGGCGTCGATGTCGATGTCCAGTCCATCGAGGCAGCAACCGTCGGGATGGGCGAGGCGGCGTTCCGGCCGCGCAGCCAGCGGTATCACCGTGACCGCCACCGCGGCGGCGGCGGCGGCCGACAGATCGCGGGCGATGCTCGCGCGCACCGCCTCGGCGTCGGGCATCCGCTGCTGGTTGAAAGCGTTGAGGTAGAGCTTGAGCGACTTCGATTCGATCAGGTTCGGGCTTGAAGCCGGCACCCGAAAGCGCGCCAGCGCCGCCACCGGCTTGCCGCGCGCGTCGAGCCACGATAACTCGTAGGCATTCCACAGGTCTTCGCCGACGAAAGGCAGGGCATCACTGCGGATGCCGAGCTCGTCGCGCTTGCCCTGGCGCGCGATCGGGAACAGCAATCCGGGGTCATGGGTGTCGCGGTAGATGACCGGCCTGCCGAGCGGGGATCCCTCGGGGCCGGGAGAAGCGGCAATGCTCATCCGGGAGCCGCGCGGGCGCGGTCTCAGAACGGAATATCGTCGTCGAAATTGCCGAACCCGCCAGAATCTCCCGCCGGCGCCTTGCCCGGCGCGTCGCCGGCAGGCGGCGGCGACTGGCGCGCGGCAGGCGCGGCGGCGGCGGGACGATCCCAGTCTTCGCCGCCGCGCGATGCCGACGCATCGCCGCCCCCCTCGCGGCGGCCCAGCATCTTCATTTCCGAAGCCTCGATCTCGGTGGTGTAACGTTCGTTGCCGTCCTTGTCCTGCCACTTGCGGGTGCGGATACGGCCCTCGAAAAAGACTTGCGAACCTTTTTTCAGGTACTGTCCGGCAATCTCCGCCAGTTTGCGGTAGAGCACGACGCGATGCCACTCCGTCATCTCGCGGCGTTCCCCGGTGTTCTTGTCGTTCCAGGTTTCGGTCGTTGCCAGGTTGACGTTGCAGACCGCTTCGCCGCTGGGCATGTAGCGGATTTCCGGGTCGCGGCCCAGGTTGCCGATGAGGATGACTTTGTTGACGGATGCCATGCTGGTTCTCCCGTGAAGACGTTTCCGGTCAGTGTGGTTTATATCAGGTATATCGCACCGCGCGCGAGCCAGGCGACGGCGGTGTCATCGTCGCGGCGACAGCCAGCCACAGCAGCGCCAACGCGCCGCAGCATACACCGACGCCGGCTTCGCCATAATGATGGACGAGCCATCCGCCGACAACGCCGCCGAGAAAAAGCCCGGCGGATTGCAGGGTGTTATACACCCCGAGCGCCGTTCCCTTGATCGCGGGCGATACGATACGCGAAATACATGACGGTTGGGTGGCCTCCAGAATATTGAAGGCCACGAAAAAAAGCGTCAACCACAATCCGATCGACCAGGGGCCGTCGCCCCACGCATACAACCCGAGTTGCACGAGCGCGAGCAGCGCGACCGCGCCGACGAACACCTGCTTGAAGTGTCCGGCGCGCTCGGCGGCGAGCACGGCCGGCACCATCGCCGCGAAGGAAAACAGCACGGCGGGCAGGTAGATCTTCCAGTGCCCGGCAAGCGGCAAGCCGCCGCGCGCGACCAGCGCCGCCGGCACCGTCACCCACATCATCGTCTGGATTGTATGGAGCGCGAACACGCCGAAATTGAGCCGCATCAACGGCCCATGGCGCAGGATGTCGGCGAGTGCGCCGCCCGTGCCGCGCGGCGGCGCGGCACGGGCCGACGGCACGGCGGGTACGACCCATATCGTCAACGCCATTGCGCCGACAGCCAGGGCCGCGGTCAACCAGAAAATACCCGCCATGCCGATGGCGGCGTAGAGCAGGGGAGCCGTCACCATGGAGAGCGCGAACACCAGTCCGATACTTGAGCCGATCATCGCCATGATCTTGGTGCGATGTTGTTCGCGCGTGAGATCGGCAGCCAGCGCCGTCACCGCGGCGGAAATCGCCCCCGCGCCCTGGATGGCGCGTCCGACGATGACCGTGTGAATATCGGCAGCCAACGCCGCCACGACGCTGCCGAGCGCAAACAAGACTAACCCGAACAGGATCACCGGCTTGCGGCCATAGCGATCCGAGGCCGCGCCGAAAGCGATTTGCAGAAACGCCTGCGTGATCCCGTACGCGCCGATCGCCAGCCCGACGAGAATGGCATCATCGCCTCCCGGCGCCGAATGCGCATGCACCGCGAATACCGGCAGGATCAGGAAAAGGCCCAGCATGCGCAGGGCGAAGATGGCCGCGAGGCTCGCGCCGGCGCGCCGCTCGGCGGGGCTCATTGCATTGCTTTCGGGAAAGGACACGACCGGCGATACCCGCTGGAAAAAGGGTGTCGATTCTAGCAGCCTGCCG
>JAIRNL010000061.1 GCA_031258035.1 Azoarcus sp.
GACATTGCGGATGTCGTGTACTGAACTTGGCGTCATGGCATTCCCTTCCTTGTCGTGTTGGCGATGAATGTGGGCGAAGTTTCTGCCATCTGGGCGGCGCTGGCAATGGCGGCGCGGGACTCGCCGGTGTCCGCGCGAACGCGCGCGGGTTTTCCGGCGGGCGTGACTTCCTTCTTCCAGGCCGTCGAGCCAGGCGGCGGCGCGGGCGTGTTTTACGTTTTACACTACCGGCTTTTCAGCATTTGCCGCTGGACAGTCTCATGAAATCAGAAAATGCCCCCATGACGATTCAACGCGCCGACTACCGTCCGCTGGCCTGGACGGTCGAGCGCGTCGAACTGCATTTCCGCCTCGATCCCGATGGAACCATCGTCACCAACAACATGGCATGCGTGCGCAACCCGGCGGCCGGGGACGGCCCCCTGCGACTGTGGGGGGATGCGGCCAGCCGCCTGTCGGTGCGGGTCAATGGCTATCCGGCCGCCCTGCGCGAAGTCGACGGCGCGCTGGAAATCGGCGTAGACGACAGCGCGGGGGGCGAGGTCGAGGTCGAAATCGTGACCCGGGTCGACCCGCGCGCCAATACCGCGCTCTCCGGACTCTATTTGTCCAACGAAGGCTTTTTCACCCAATGCGAGGCCGAAGGGTTTCGCCGCATCACGTATTTCCCCGACCGTCCCGATGTCATGGCGCGCTACACCGTGACACTGGAAGCGGCGCGCGAACAATGCCCGGTACTGCTTTCCAACGGCAACCTGGTCGCAACCGGCGACCTCCCCAACGGCTGGCATTACGCGCGCTGGGAAGACCCCTTCCCGAAACCGTCCTATCTCTTCGCGCTGGTGGCGGCAAAACTGGTGGCGCTGGAGCGCGAAATCGAAACCGCCTCCGGGCGCAAGGCGCTGCTCCAGGTCTGGGTCGAAGAAGGCAACCTCGACCGTGCCGGGCACGCGCTTGATTCGCTCGTCAACGCCCTGCGCTGGGATGAGGAATGCTTCGGCCTGGAACTCGATCTCGACCGCTTCATGATCGTCGCCGTGGCCGACTTCAACATGGGGGCGATGGAGAACAAGGGGCTGAACATCTTCAATGCCAAATACGTGCTCGCCAAACCCGGAACCGCCACCGACGCCGATTACAAAGGCATCGAAACCGTCGTCGCCCATGAGTATTTCCACAACTGGACGGGCAACCGCGTCACCTGCCGCGACTGGTTCCAATTGACCCTCAAGGAAGGACTCACCGTCTTCCGCGACCAGCAGTTCTCCGCCGACATGCTTGCCCGCGCGACGGGCGGGGAGGGGGCCGCCTCGGCGCGGGCCGTCCGGCGCATCGACGCCGTGCGCGCGCTGCGCGCGGTGCAGTTCCCCGAGGACAACGGCCCGATGGCGCACCCGATCCGCCCCGAGAGCTACCGGGAAATCAACAACTTCTATACCGCCACGGTGTACGAGAAAGGGGCAGAGGTCATCCGCATGCTTCATACCCTGCTCGGGGCGGAAGGCTTTCGCGCCGGCATGGCGCTCTACTTCGCGCGCCACGACGGTTGCGCCGTGACCTGCGACGATTTCGTCAACGCCATGGCCGAGGCCAACGATGCCGATCTTTCCGCCTTCATGCTCTGGTACGCCCAGGCGGGCACGCCGAGGCTGAAAGCGACCGGGCGGTGGTATGCCGCCAACCGCAGCTATTCCCTCACGCTCTCGCAACACACGCCCCCCACGCCGGGGCAGACGCGCAAGCAGGCGCTGGTGATTCCGGTGGCGGTCGGGCTGATCGGCCCCGACGGACGCGACCTGCCGTTGCGATTCAGTCACGAAACCGTCGCCGACGCATCCACCACCCGGATACTGGTGCTCGATTGCGCCGAACAAACCTTTCGCTTCACCGACATCGACGTCGAACCCGTCCCCTCGATCCTGCGCGGCTTCTCCGCCCCGGTCATACTCGAACTCCAGGAAGACGACGCCCGCCTCGCCTTCCGCATGGCGCACGATGCCGATCCCTTCAACCGCTGGGACGCCGCGCAGCGTTTCAGCGAGCGCGTGATCCTGGCTCTGGCTGCGGACAACGACGCACAACAACAAGTGCCGGCAGCCTACATCGACGCCTTCCGCGCCCTGCTGGGCGACGACGGGCTCGATCCCGCCTTCCGCGCCGAGGCGCTTGCCCTGCCCGCGGAAAACTATCTGCTCGAACGCATGCGTCCCGCCGCCGACCCGCTCGCCTTGCGCGCGGCGATCCTTGCCCTGACCCGCGCGCTCGGCGCCGCGCTGGCCGACGACTTCGACGCGCTTGCCCGGGCGTTGTGGGTGACGGGGCCTTACCGCTACCATCCCGCCGATGCCGGACGGCGCGCGCTTTCCAACCTGGCCTTGCGTTACCTCGTCGCCGGCGGCGACGGGCGCGGCACGGTGCTGGCGCTTTCCCGCTTCTCCTCCGCCAACGACATGACCGGCCACATGGGCGCGCTCGCCGCGCTGATGACGACCACGGACGAGCCGGCGCGTGACGCGGCGCTTGCCGCCTTCCGCTCGCGTTTCAGCGGCGACGCCCTGGTGCTCGACAAATGGTTTGCCCTGCAAGGCGGTGCGTGGCGCTGGAGCGAAAAGGCCCGGTCGGTCCTGTCCAGGGTGCGCGAACTGATGGAAGACCCCGCCTTCGATCTGGCCAACCCGAACAAGGTCTACGCCCTCCTGGGCGCCTTTTTCCGCGCCAATCCCGGCGAATTCCACAGCCTCGACGGCAAGGGGCATGCCTTCTGGGCCGAACAGGTGCTCGCGCTCGACGCCCGCAATCCCCAGGTCGCGGCGCGGCTGGCGCGGGCGGTGGAAAACTGGCGGCACTACACGCCAGCCTTGCAGACGAGCATCCGCAAACAACTCGAGCGGATCGGGGAGCAGGCGAAACTGTCGCCCGACGTGGCGGAGATCATCGACAAGGCGC
>JAIRNL010000084.1 GCA_031258035.1 Azoarcus sp.
TGCCTCATCGAAGGATCTTTCACAATTCTCGGCAAAGCAACCAAACTCAAGGATTGTATGCAATCCAGTCCCAGGGAGGACGAAGCAGGGTTCAAGAAATCCTGCGAGGAGCTTGCCAACACAACCGCCGCATTGGGCGGAAGTCCGGGCAAGATCACGTATCTGAAACAGTGTGAAAAACCTGCCCAGGGGATATGCAAGAACTTTCTCGGTTCCGGGCGTGATGCCTATCATTACGCAAGGACTCCCAAAAGTCTCCGGACCTTGCCTGCCAGCTGCGCGCATGCTCGTGGAACCTGGGTCAGTGGTGATTGAATGTCCGATATCGTTCAGGCTTGCCAGCCGCTGAATGCCAGCTTTGGGGGGCACATGAGAATTCTGCTACTACCTGCTGGCTTTTTCCGGCGGTGCGCTCATCCCTCTCAAATGGGTGCGCCTTGATGCGGAAACTTTGAAGTCTGCCGGTGCGCCTTGACAATCCATTCAGGCCGACGCCGTTTCGCGGTGTGGCTTGATTAAAACATTCAGGTCTCATGAGAAAACAGTACCACTTCCGCAGCAGCGATCAGGGACTTCTGGTATGGAATGTTGATAGTCTCATTCGGCTTACGGCAAATTTGGAGGCAATTGAATATCCGCTCGATGACATACGCGAGTTGGATGAACCATACTGGTATGAGCTGGAAGGTGATCGCCCAACCTGCAAATCCATTGCGAACCACATTCGCTTGGTTCAAGCCGCTGACCTCGGTTGCCCAATAATCCTCTGCCCTGTGGGGAAAGTGATGGATGGCATGCATAGAGTGGTAAAAGCCTTCTTGGAGAACCGCAGGTTTTTGCTTGCGTATCGCCTGCCATATCTGCCAGAGCCGGATTATGTTGGCGTCGATCCGGATGACCTGCCTTATGATGAGGTTTAACAAAGGGACACAAGGCAGGCGGCGGCACATATTCCGCTTTTGGCGCCTCGGCGAGGAGGGCGCAAAACCCTGACGGGTATGCTACAAGCCGATCAGCCGGCGGGTCTGAAGCATCGCGCTTCAGCGGACGCGCCTTTTGCCGGGCGCATTCCTGCGTTTGAGCCGGTACTCTCTCCATTTTGCTTTCTGGATTCCCGTTTTCGCTGGAATCCATCGCGTTTATTCCAGCCAGGAGGGCTGCAAAATCAAATCAGGCCCCGCCGTAGCGCACCGCTTTCACCGTGGCGTCGATGCGTCCGTCGGCCATCTGGATTTCGAGTGTCTCGCCCGCTCGGGCTGCCGCCGCCGAGCGCAGGAGTTTGCCGGCGGCATCGCGCGTGATGCTGTAGCCGCGCGCAAGAACCGCGTGCGGGTCGAGATGTCGCAAGCTGGCTGCAAGGGCGTCGAGACGCTGTTGCCGCGCCGCGAGAAGGGCGCGCGTTGCCCGCGTCAGGCGTTTGCCGATGTCGTCGAGCCGCGAGATGTGGCGGGAAGAGGTTCCCCAGCGGTTTGCCATTGCCTGCCGGAGGCGCTGCCCGTGGCGGACGAGGTCTTCGCGCGCGCGTCGCAGGCGATCCCGAGGGTGGATGAGGCGCAGGGCGCAGCGGTCGATGCGCTGAGCCAGGGCCGTCAATTGGCGGGCGATGGCCCGATCCAGGCGGCGGGCGCTGGTTTCCAGGGTGTCGCGGGCGCCGAAATAGCCGGCGCTGGCCAGTTCGGCGGCGGCGGTGGGGGTGGGGGCGCGCAGGTCGGCGGTGAAATCGGCGATGGTGAAGTCGGTTTCGTGGCCGATGCCGCTCACTACCGGTACAGGGCAGGCGGCGATTGCCCGCGCCAGGGCTTCGTCGTTGAAAGCCTGGAGGTCTTCGAGGCCGCCGCCGCCGCGCACGAGCAGGATGAGGTCGATGCCGTCGGTCTGGGCGCGCCGCCCGGCGGTTTCCAGTGCCTCGCGCAGCTGGCGCGGCGCTTCGGCTCCCTGGACGGCGGCGGGATAGAGCACGATCGGCAGGCCCGGCGCGCGGCGGCGCAACGTGACGAGCACATCGCGCAGCGCGGCGGCGGCGGGCGAGGTGACGAGACCGAGCGCGCGTGGGAAGGTCGGCAGGGCGCGGCGGCGGGCGGGGTCGAATAATCCTTCGGCCGCGAGTTTGTCCCTGAGTCGGCGGAACGCTTCGTGCAGGTCGCCGGCGCCGGCCGGGCGCAGTGTCTCGATGTTGAGCTGGTAGTCGCCGCGCGCTTCGTAGAGCGTGGCCAGGGCCCGCGCTTCGACGCGCAGGCCATTTTCGGGGCGGAAAGGCAGCAGCTGGGCGCGATTGCGCCACATGGCGCAACGCACCTGGGCCTGGGCGTCCTTGAGGGTGAAATAAATGTGACCGGACGCGGCGCGGGTGAGGTTGGCGATTTCGCCGCCGACCCAGAGCAGCGGAAGGGCGGCTTCGAGCGCCTCGCGCGCGAGGCGGTTGAGCGCGCCCACGCCGATGACCTGGGATGCGCCCGTGAGGTTTTGGGGCTGCGATACATTATTTTTTGAGCCTGTCATTTTCCGGAGAATCCACAGCGCGGCGGCGTTGCCATCGGTCGGTTTCAGGGGGACGCTAAAGCGTTGATCGTACTGAAGTTTTAGTATATGTCCATGTAAATCAAGGGGTTAAATTGTTGCATAATTTTGCGGCGAAGGAGGACAAGCCGCGTGGCTGGTGTGGATGGGGCAGCTATTCCGCAATGTTCCACAAACTTATCCACAGGTTTTGTGGATTGGGCGCGAAGACTGCTCTTGCCCGCGTCGCGCGGGCGGGCTAAATTCCAGTATTTCCATTTTCCATCAATCAGGGGAGAAGGCGTGTTCCAAATGTTCCTGGCCGGCGGCTGGCCGATGTGGCCGTTGTTGTTAGCTTCGGTGATTGCCGTGGCGTTGATCATCGAGCGTCTGATCAGTCTGCGCCGTTCGCGCGCGGTGCCGCCCGGTCTGCTTGACCGGATCATCTCCGATCTTGGCCGCCACGGCGCGCCGCCCGAGATGATTTCCCGCGTCGCGGCCCATTCGCCACTGGGGCGGGTGCTTGCGGCGGGCCTGCGCAATATCCACAGTTCGCGCGAGATCATGAAGGAAGCCATCGAGGAGTCGGGCCGCCTCGTGGCGCACGAACTCGAACGCTTTCTCACCACGCTGGGCACCATCGCCGCGATCAGTCCCCTGATGGGCCTGTTCGGCACCGTCGTCGGCATGATCGAGATGTTCGCGGCGCAAGGGGTCACGGGGACGCCGGAGCAGGTTGCCCACGGGATTGCGATGGCGCTGCACGCGACCGCCTTCGGCATCATCATCGCCATTCCGGCGACGATCTTCTGGCGTTATTTCCGCCGCCTGATCGATGACTACGTGGTCGAAATGGAGCAGCAGGCGACCGCGCTCGTCGAGGTGGCGCATGGCGAGCGCAGGCGCTGACGATCATGGATTTCCGTCACAGGAGTGGCCAGAAAAGCGAGCCGGAAATCAACCTCGTGCCGTTGATCGACGTGATGCTGGTCATCATCATCTTCCTGATGCTGACCACGACCTTCGACAAGACCGCCGGGCTGGAGATCGCGCTGCCGACCGCCGATGCCAGCGGTTCGCCCGCCGTCAGCGAGGAGATCATCGTGGCGGTGACTTCCGCCGGCGAGGTGATCGTCAACAGCCGCGCGGTGTCCGACAAAAGCGTCGATGGCATCGCCTCGGCGCTCGCCCGCGCGCGTCCGACCAAGGGTCCCGAGCCGGTGGTGGTCATCAACGCCGATGCGCAGGCCGCGCACCAGAACGTGATCAACGTGATGCAGGCCGCGCAGCACGCTGGGCTTTCGCACGTCACTTTCGCCACCCGGCAGGAATCCCGGCGCTGAGAGGCGGACGATGAGCGGCGCGCGGGCCTTGCGCGGCGCGCCTGCGTTCTGGCTGCGGCGCTCGGGGGCGGCGGCGCTGCTTTTGCCGGCGGGGGCGCTTTTTCGCGGCGCGGCCGGTCTCCGGCGCTGCCTGTATCGCCACGATATCCTGCGGCGCGAGTGCCTGCCGGTGCCGGTGATCGTCGTCGGCAATATTTCCGTCGGCGGCAGCGGCAAGACGCCAGCGGTGGCATGGCTCGTCGAGGAACTGCGCAAGGCGGGCCGGCGTCCCGGCATCGTGTCGCGCGGCCATGGCGGCGAAGCGGCGGCGGGCGGTTCGTCCCGGCTCGTCGATGCCGACGCCGATCCCGGTCTTTGCGGCGACGAGCCCGTGCTGCTCGCGCGCCTGTCCGCCTGTCCGGTGGCGGTCGGGCGGGATCGTCCGGCGGCGGCCCGCAGGCTGCTGGCCGCGCACCCCGAGTGCGATGTCATCGTCAGCGACGACGGCATGCAGCATTACCGGCTGGCTCGCAACGTCGAGATCGCCGTGGTCGACGAAGCGGCGCTCGGCAACCGCTGGCTCCTGCCGTCCGGCCCCCTGCGCGAGCCGCTGGCTCGCCTGTCCGGCGTCGACCTGATTCTCGCCCATGGCGAACTGTCGCCGCCGTTGCGCGCGGCGGCCGGCGACGTACCCATCGTGCCGATGCGGCTTGCCGGCGAACGTTTTCGCGCGTTGGCCGATCCCGGCTTGTGGCGCGATGCCGGCGCCTTCGCCGGGCGGCGCGTCCATGCCCTCGCCGGCATCGGCCAGCCGCAACGGTTTTTCGACCAACTCACGGCCATGGGGCTGGAGGTCGTGCCGCACCCTTTCCCCGATCACTACCGCTACCGCGCCGACGATCTCGCCTTTGCCCCCGGCGAACCCAAGCTGATGACGAGCAAGGATGCGGTAAAATGCGCGGCTTTCGCACCCCCCGATGCCTGGGAACTGCCGGTGCGAGCCATCATCGGGGCCGAGGCCGTCGGCGCCATCCTGGAGAAACTGGACGATGGACGCCAGACTGCTTGAGACACTCGTCTGCCCGCTGTGCAAGGGGCCGCTCGATTACCTGAGGGACAACCAGGAACTGGTCTGCAAGCCGGACCGGCTGGCTTTCCCCATCCGCGACGGTATTCCGGTGATGCTTGCCGAGGATGCGCGCGTCCTCGAAGCCGAAGAAGTCGACGCGCTGCGCTGAGCTGAGGATTTGCCCATGACCGCCTTTCGCGTCGTGATTCCGGCGCGCTACGCCTCTGCCCGTCTTCCCGGCAAGCCGCTCGCCGACATCGGCGGCCGTCCGATGGTGGTCAGGGTGTTGGAGCGGGCCATGGCCGCCGGCGCGGATGAAGTCTGGGTGGCGACCGATCATCCGGCCGTGTTCGATGCCGTGACGGCCGCCGGCGGTCGCGCCCTGATGACCCGCGCCGACCATCCGAGCGGCACCGACCGTCTCGCCGAAGTTGTCGCCGCCCTGGGCTGGCTCGATGACACGATCATCGTCAACGCGCAGGGCGACGAACCCTTGCTCGATCCCCGGCTGATCGCTGCCGTGGCCAGCGGACTTGCCGCCGACCCCGGCGCGGCCATTGCCACTGCCGCCCACCCTATCGACGACATCGGCGAGGCGCTCAACCCCAATGTGGTCAAGGTCGTATGCGACGGGCGGGGGCGCGCGCTTTATTTTTCCCGCGCGCCGATTCCGTGGGCGCGCGACGCCTGGGCGGGCGGCGCGCGCGCCTTGCCGCCGGGGCTGCCGGTCTTGCGCCATATCGGTCTTTACGCCTATCGCGCCGACTTCCTGCGTCGCTACGGCGCGCTTGCTCCCGCGCCGCCCGAACAGTGGGAAATGCTCGAACAACTGCGCGCGCTCTGGCATGGTTTTCCGATCCGGGTGCTGACCCTCGATGCGCCGCCGCCCGCCGGCGTCGACACCGAAGAAGACCTGGCGCGCGTCAGGGCGGCTTTCGCCCGCGGCTGACTTCCGGTCTTCGCCCCGCGCGGTTTTGGGGTTTGCCCTGTTTGACCATTGCCCCGTGCCGGAGTTAAGTTTCCACCTTTGCCGCCGTCACAGCGGTACTCATTTCTGGAGTAGATATGCGATTGATTCTGTTGGGGCCGCCGGGCGCGGGCAAGGGCACGCAGGCGAATTACATCAAAGAGAAATTCAACATCCCGCAGATTTCCACCGGAGACATGTTGCGCGCCGCGGTACGGGCGGGCACGCCATTGGGGCTGCAAGCCAAGAAAGTGATGGAGGCCGGCCAACTCGTCTCCGACGACATCATCGTCGGGCTGGTCAAGGACAGGCTGAAACAGGACGACTGCAAGGCCGGCTATCTGCTCGACGGCTTTCCGCGCACCATTCCGCAGGCCGAGGCGCTCCGGGAAGCCGACGTGCAGATCGACATCGTGCTCGAAATCGCCGTGGCCGACGACGAACTCATCGACCGCATCAGCGGCCGGCGCGTCCATCCGGCCTCGGGTCGCACCTACCACATGCGCTACAACCCGCCCAGGGTCGATGGCAAGGACGACGCGACCGGCGAGGCACTGGTGCAGCGCGACGACGACCGCGAAGAGACCGTGCGCAAGCGGTTGGAGGTCTACCACGCCCAGACCGAGCCGCTGGTCGCGTTCTACCGTCAATGGGCGGCGAGCGATCCGCCCCATGCGCCGCGGATGCGCAAGATCATGGGGATCGGCTCGGTCGGCGAAATCACGGCGCGGGTATTTACCGCGCTGCGTTGAGGCGCGCGCCGGCGGTCGCTCTTCTCTCGCAACCGGGTGCCCTGTGCGCGATGCCATGAATCTGCTGTACGCCCAGGCCGGCGGCATGACGGCGGTCATCAATGCCAGCGCCGCCGGGGTGATTGCCGCGGCGGACGCGCGGCGCGCGCGCATCGGCGCGGTATTGGCGGCGCGCCACGGCATTGTCGGCCTGCTCGCCGAGTCGCTCCACGACTGTCGCGGCATCGACACCGAGGCGCTCGCCGCCACGCCCGGCGGCATTTTCGGCTCGTGCCGCTTCACCCTGCCGGCCCAGGCGGAACAACCCGCGCTCTACGACCGTCTTTTTGCCGTGCTGGATGCGCACCGCATCGGCGTCCTGCTCTACAACGGCGGCAACGGCTCGCTGCAAGTCGTCGCCAGAGTGTCGGAAGCGGCGCGGCGGCGCGGCCATCCGCTCGTCTGCGTCGGCGTGCCCAAGACCATCGACAACGACATCGAAGCCTGCGACTGTTGCCCCGGCTACGGTTCGGCGGCGAAATACCTGGCTACCTCGATGCGCGAAGTCTGCCGCGATCTCGCCTCGATGACGAGTCGCAAGGGGCGGGTGTTCGTCATGGAAGTGATGGGCCGCAACGTCGGATGGCTGGCCGCGGCCACGGCGCTGGCCGCGCGCGACGCCGACGAAGCCCCGCACATCGTGCTGTTCCCGGAAGCCCCTGTCGACGAATCCGCCCTGCTGGCTCGGGCAGAAGCGGTGGTCTCGCGGCTCGGCTACTGTGCGATCGCGGTTGCCGAAGGCATCCGCCGCGCCGACGGCAGCCCGGTCAGGGCGCGCGCGCGCGGCGACGGGCATTTGCGGTTCGGCGGCGCGGGCGAAGAAATCGCCCGTCTGGTCAGCGAAGCCCTCGACTGCCACTGCCATTACGCCGCGCCCGATTACCTGCAACGCAGCGCCGCGCACTGGGTATCCGCCGTCGACCACGCCCAGGCGCTGGCTGTGGGGCGGGCGGCGGTCGACTACGCGCTGGAAGGCCGCGACGGCGTCGTGGCCGCCATCCGCCGCCTGGATGACGAACCTTACCGCTGGGACATCGTGCCGGTGGAAGCGGCGGCGGTGGCCGATCTCGAACGTCGCCTGCCGCCGACCTTCATCACCGCCGACGGCATGCAAGTGAGCGAAGCGGGCAGGCGCTACCTCGCGCCGCTGGTGGAAGGGGAGCGCCTGGTGGATTGCGCGGACGGCCTGCCGGTGCATTACAGCCGGAAGCTGCCGGGGCTGGCTCGAAAACTGCCGCGCTATGACGGATGGGGCGAAGACATCGTATACGCGCGGCAGGACGAAACGCCGTAGCCTCAGGGCCGGATGCGCGCCGGGAAAGCCCGGCTTCCCGACCGGCCCAACCTCAATGAACCACCCGCCGCCGGAAATCGCGCGGGCGCAGGCCGAGGGCGAAAAGCACGGCGAAATAACTCGCCGCGCCGCCGGCGACGACGATCGCCAGCCACAATACGCGCTGCGCACCGCTGCGCGCCAGCCAGACCTCGGCCTCTCCCGCGCCGAACCACAACACCGCCCCCATCGTCGCCAGCGCCGCGCCCAACTGGAGCGCGAAGCGGCGCCAGCCTGGTTGCGGGGCATAAACCTTGCGGCGGCGCAGGCCGACGTAGAGCAGCGCGGCATTGAGGCAGGCGGCAAGGCCAATGGAGAGCGCCAGGCCGGCATGGGCGAAAGTGCCGGAGAAAACAAACGCCACGCCCTCGCGGGCGGCATCCGGGAGATACCCCGACAAATACGCCACGGCGGGGTGGGCGCTGCCGACGAAGAAAAGATTCATCAACTGCGTGGCGAGCAAGGACAGGATGGCGATCTTCACCGGCGTGCGGACATCCTGCCGGGCATAGAAACTCGGCGCCAGCACCTTGATGAGGATCATCGCGGTCAGGCCGATGCTGTAGCCGACCAGGGCGTTGCGGGTGGGCAGCACATCCTCGGGCCGGAAAGCGCCGTACTGGAACAGCGTGGCGATGAGCGGCACGGCCATCATGATCAGGCCGAGCGCGGCGGGCAGCGCCAGCAACAGGGTCAGGCGCAGGCCCCAGTCGAGCAGCGCGGAAAACTCCTGCGGGCGCTCGTCGGCGTGGAGCTTGGAGAGGCTGGGCAAGAGGATCGTCCCTAGGGCCGCGCCGAGGATGCCGGCGGGGACTTCCAGCAACCGATCCGCGAAAGTGAGCCAGGACACGCTGCCGTTGGTCAGGTGCGAAGCGATCCGCGTATTGATGAGCAGCGACAACTGACTCACCGACACCCCGATGACTGCGGGCGCCATCAGGGCGAGGATGCGACGCACGCCGGGAAAGCCGGGGTCGAATTTGGGCCGGGGCAACATGCCGATCCGCTTCAGGGGGACGATCTGCAAAGCCAGTTGCAGCGCGCCGCCGATGAACGCGCCCCAGGCCACGGCCTTGACCGGCGGATCGAAATACGGCGCCGCGAGCAGCGCCATGGCGATGATGGACAGGTTGAGCATGACCGGCGTGAATGCCGGGATGGCGAAACGGTTCCAGGTGTTGAGGATGCCGGCGGCGAGCGACACCAGCGTGATGAACAGGATGTAGGGAAACGTGATGCGAGTCAGTTCCACCGTGAGGGCGAATTTGTCCGGGTAGCCGGGATCGTCGTGGAATCCCGAGGCCACGGTGTCGATGATGAACGGCGCGCCGACGATGCCGAGCAGGGCGACCACGGCGACAGCCAGCGTCAACAGGGTGGCGACCCGGTCGACCAGGGCGCGGGTGGCTTCCGGCCCTTGCCTGTTCTTGTATTCGGCGAGGATCGGCACATAAGCCTGCGAGAAAGCGCCTTCCGCGAAAAGCCGCCGCAGGAGGTTGGGCAGCATGAAAGCGACGAAAAATGCGTCCATCATCGCCCCCGCGCCAAAGAGGCGGGCGCAGACGAAGTCGCGGATGAAACCCAGGATGCGCGACAGAAAAGTCATGCCGCTGACGGTGACGAGGGCGCGAAGGAGGTTCATGCGGATGGCGGCGAAGCGATGGGCGCGT
>JAIRNL010000087.1 GCA_031258035.1 Azoarcus sp.
TCGCAGAGAAAAATCCGCAAGTCGGCAAGGCCGTCTCCCGCCTGATGGAACTGTCCCGCGACGAACAGACCCGCCTGCTGGCTGAATCGCGCGAAAAACTGCAACGGGACATCGCGGCACGGGAATATGCAGCAACGGAGAAGGGGCGGGAGGAAGGCCTGGAAATGGGGCTGGAAATGGGGCTGGGAAAAGGTCGGGAGGAAGGCCGGGAAGAAACCCAGCTTGCCATCGCGCGAAAAGCCCTGTCCGAAAATCTCCCGATCGAGACCATCCAACTCATCACTGGTCTTTCCCCGGAGACGATCCGAACCCTGCGGCATTGAACCGTTCGGCCCGTTGTGCGTGTGAACAGGTTTCCCGTTCGCGCGGATCAGCCAGGGGATTGGAAAATGCCCAGCCAGTCGACGGCGTTGAGCGTGTTCTTGACCAGTACGCCCAGCCCGGTGTCGCCTTCCATGTGCAGGCGGCGGCCGAAGAACAGGGTGTCGGCGTCTTCTTCGCGCAGGGCGAGCGCGAGAAAGTCGCGCAGCGCGGCGGAGATGGTCAGGTCGGCGGGGGTGTCGGCGCGGCAGGGGCGGAAAAACCCGCTCGCGCCGAGGGTGAAATCGAGGCTGAACCCGGCATCGAGCACGCGCATCCGGAGATGGCGGTCGGTGAGGGGCGCGAGCGCGGCGCGCGGCAGGAGGACGTGTGGCGCGAGGTTGAGCGCCGCGGTCAGCGCCAGCGTGGCCGGAAATTGCGGCAGGCTGGCGTTGAGCCGGGCAAGCGGCGCGGGCACGGTGAAGGCGGGAAGGCGCGCGTTGCGCAGCTTTTGCGCGATGCGGGCGCGCATCGCGGCGGGCAGCAGGCGGATGAGGACGGGCGCGGTGGATGGCGCGGGCGCGGGCGGCGGCGCGGGTTCCGGCGCGGGTTCCGGCGCGGCGGCGGGCGTGGGAGAGGCGCCGGCGCCGGGCGGAACGTGTTCGAGTCCCGCGCGGCCCAGCCAGAAGCCGTTACAGGGCGCTTCCGGCATCAGCGCCCGACAGGCGTCGAAGGCGGCTTCCGGGGCGAGGCGGGCATCGAGCGCGGCGCGGAACAGGGCCGCGATTTCCAGCGTGTGCGCGCCTTGCGGGCTGACGCGCAGGATTTCGGCGTGGCCGGCGATTTCCGGCAGGTCGGCGAGCAGGTTGTAGACTTTCGCCGACTGGGTCTGGATGCCGTTGAGGGTCAGGAAGGCTTCGCCTTCGCGCGTGCGCAGCACGATGCCGTCGCTGTCATGCAGGCAGCGGAATTCACAGGCGTCTTTTTGCAGGTTGTGGTGCCGGGCGGTGAAACAGCGCGCGGAGTAGGCAAGCGGCAGGCGGCCATGGGCGAAGATTTCGGTTTCGATGGGGGCGGACAGGCCGGCGCGCAGGCCGGCGATGTTTTCTCCGGCCATTTCGGGCGGCGCAACCCAGCGGCTCGCGCCTTCGGCGGCAAGCAGGGCCAGCGTGGCGGGGTTGAAGACGTTGAGCGTGGGGCCGGCGATCCAGCCACGGCGGCCGGCTTCGGCCAGCAGCCTGACCGCGCCCATGTCGTTGGCCTCGACGCGGATGTTTTCCTGGTCGACGATGCGGCGCAGGGTTTTGAGGTCGGATTCCGATTCGATCAGCGCCTGGGTGGAGAGCGCCACTTCCTTGCCGGCGGCAGCCAGCGCCCCGGCGAGGTCGAGCCAGTCGTCGAGCCGCAGTTCGTGGCGGCGCGAACAGACGGTTTCGCCGAGGTGGACGATGTCCATGGCGTCCGAGGCGGCGACTTCGGCGTAAAAATCGAGCACGCGGCGACGCGGCCAGTAGTAGAGCAGGGGGCCGAGGGAGAGTTTCATCGGGGCATTCATTTCCACGGTCGGTAGTATGCGCCCAGGGTGTGGCTCTGGCCTTCGGAGATTTTGTTGAGTTCGGCCATCCAGCCAGCCTGCGCGGCGAAGCGTTCGCCGTCGCGCGCGAGCGCGTCCAGCGCGGCGCGCCAGACTTTCGTGACCTGGGCGACGTAGGCCGGGTTGCGCTGCCGCCCTTCGATCTTGATCGCCGTCACGCCGGCGCGGGCAAGCTCGGGGAGAAGCTCCAGGGTGTTGAGGCTGGCTGGTTCTTCGATGGCGTAGTAGGTTTCGCCGTTGACGGTGAAGCGGCCCTTGCACAAGGTGGGGTAGCCGGCGCGCTCGCCGTCGGCGTAACGGTCGATGAGGATGCCGTTCAGGCGGGTTTCCATGCCGCGCGGGGTCTGTTCCCAGCGAACGAAGGCGTCCGGCGAACAGGCGCCGTTGCAGTTCGGCGATTTGCCGGTGGCGTAGGCCGACAGCGCGCAGCGCCCTTCGACCATCACGCACAGGCCGCCGAAGCCGAAGACTTCGATTTCCACGGGGGTGTTGGCCGCGAGTTGCCCGACCTGAGCCAGTGACAGCACCCTGGGCAGCACTACGCGCTGGATGCCGAAACGCTCGCGGTAGAAATTGATGGCTTCGTGGTTGGTTGCCGAGCCTTGTACCGACAGGTGCAGGCGCAGCGCGGGATGGACGCGGGTGGCGTAGGCCATCAGACCGGGGTCGGCCATGATGACCGCATCGACTTCCAGATCGGCGGCGCGATCCACGGCGAAATTCCAGTCCGCCTGGTTGCGGGCGAGCGGGTAGGTGTTGAGCGCGAGCAGCACTTTGCGGCCATGGCGGTGGGCGTAGGCGATGCCCTCGCGGATCTGGGGAAGGTCGAAGTTGAGGCCGGTGAAATTGCGGGCGTTGGTGGCGTCCTTGAAGCCGAAATAGACGCAGTCCGCGCCGTTGTCGACCGCCGCCCTGAGCGCCGGCAGGCCGCCGGCGGGGCAGACGAGTTCGGGTGCGCGCATGCCGCTCATTGCGCGCATCCGACCGAACCCGTGGCGGTCGTGCGGGGGTCGGTGGGAGAGTCCGCCCCCCGGGGCGCGCCCAGGAAGACGCCGAGCGCCATCCCGAGCGCGCTTGCGGCCAGGCCGTACAGCTGCGGCTCGACGATGTCGGACACGATGCCCGCGTGGATCAGCGCCTCGCCCCCGATCCAGGTCGACAGCCCCAGGCAGACGGCGAGCGCGCCGCCCAGGTTGTTGGCGCGCTTCCAGAATATCCCCGCGACGAGCGGGACGAAGGCGCCCGCCAGGGTGATGCGGTAGGCGCGCTCGACCATTTCGTGGATGCTGGCTTCGGAGCCGAGCGCGTACCAGGTGACGAGCAGGGAAAACACGATCACGGTGATGCGCGAGGCCCACAGGAACTGGTGATCGGTCATGCGCGGAAAGAAGCCGCGCAGGACGTTTTCGGAAAAAGTCACCGAGGGCGCGAGCAGCGTTCCCGAGGCGGTGCTCATGATGACCGAGAGCAGCGCGCCGAAGAAGATGACCTGGGCCGCGGTGGACATGTGGCTCATGACCAGTACCGGCATGATCTTCTGGGTATCGTCCGCCGAGACGCGCGCCACCATTTCCGGATCGACGATCTGCGCCGTGTAAGCCAGATAGATCGGCACCATGGCGAAGACGATGTAGGCGAATCCGCCCAGGGCCGTTCCCCAGACGGCGGTTCGTTCGTTGCCGGAAGAGTTGACGCGCTGGAAGACGTCCTGCTGCGGAATGGAGCCGAGCGCCATGGTGAGAAAGGCCGCCGCCCAGGCGAAGAGATCGCGCGCGGAGGTGTCCCGGAACAGGTCGAACTTGCCGGCGGCGGCGGCGTGTTCCATGACCGTGGCGACGCCGCCCGCCATGTCGCTGGCGATCCAGGTGACGTAGAGGAGTCCGAGGATGATCACGATCATCTGTACGAAGGTCGTGACCGCCACCGACCACATTCCGCCCAGCAGGGTATAGAACACCACCACCGCCGCGCCAATCATCATGCCCGTCCGCTGGTCGAGCGCGCCGCCCGAGAGCAGGTCGAACACCAGCCCCAGCGCGGCGATCTGCGCCCCGACCCAGCCGAGGTAGGAGACGACGATGCAGGAGGAGAGCGTCAGCTCAATGCCGCGGGTATAGCGCCGGCGAAAGAAATCGCCCAGCGTCAGGAGATTCATGCGGTAGAGGGGACGGGCGAAAACCAGTCCGAAGAGCACCAGGCAGATGCCCGCGCCGAGCGGATCGGAAATCAGCCCGCTTGCGCCATCCTTGAGAAAGGTTCCCGAATTCCCGAGCACGGTTTCGGCGCCGAACCAAGTGGCGAACACCAT
>JAIRNL010000107.1 GCA_031258035.1 Azoarcus sp.
GCGAAGGCATTCTGGTAGCCGTTCTTGAGGGAAAGGACTTCCGGAGCTTCCAGATCCCCTACCGGATACCCTTCCTTGGCCAGGTCGTCGAGCTTGGTCAGCACGCCCTGTTTACTGCCCTCCTCCTTGATCTTGTCGTATTCCTTTTCGCGGAAACTCTCGATCAGCTTTTCCCGCTCGAATGTTTTCTTCATTTCGATACGGGCGCTCTCGATATCGTCGAGCAGCACATGATCGAGCGCCAGATTGGCGGAAAGGAACACTTTTTCGTAATCCTGCCCGTCATAGCGGCGTACTTTGTCATTGACCAGGAAAGCGCCTACGTCGCTGATGACCTGAGTCGGATCTTTCTTGTAGGCGTCTTCCCATATCCGCACGATCTCGTCAGCTTGCAGCCAGGTATCGCGGCTTTGCTCGATCTCGTTGTTCAGGCGCAATAACTGGCCCTTTTCAAAGAAATACAGGATGTCCTTGCCCCCGGTCGGGTCGTCGGCCTGCGTGGCGGTGGTCTTGGGAGCGTTTGCTTCCAACCGTTCCAGGGCGCCGGTAACGTCGCCGGCGCGCACATCGGCGACCGTGCTCTTCAGCTCCTTGTCATAGCTGCGCACGGCGCTGCCCGCGCAGCCGGCCAACAGCGCCGACAACACCAACGCCGCGGTCATGCCAAGCGTCCCGTTTTTCTTGCCCAAACTGCGAGTATTCATAGTTGTTCAGCCCTCACCGTCCTTGTGAAAAAACTGCGGCAATATACCCCAACCAGCGGTATTTATCCACACCGTAAACCGCAGCGACGGAGGATAATACAGCGTTTACTCGTTTTTCGGAAAACATCCGCATTCCCGAAATACAACGCCGATGCGTCAGGCGCAACGCCTGTCGCCGTTACAGGTCGAATCCAGCGGGAAAGATAATGACATCATAATCCTTGACGGCCCTCGGGGTTGGCAATATTTTAATAATAATTCTCGTTTACATGAAAGGCCGAACCCTCCATGAAACCGCTGGCTGCCTCCATCCTGATGCTCGGCGCGCTGATGTTCTTCACCCTCAGCTTGCACGCCGCCGAGACCGCGACCGCTACTCCCGCCGCCATCCCAGCCACACAAGCGCGCGGATGAGAAACTCCGGCACAATGCTGAAAATGTAGACGGTGACAAAGCCATGCAATACGGCCATGAGCAGCAACAGCGCCGGGATGCCATGGCCGCTCCCCAGGAAGATGCCCGCGCCGAGCGACACCGCCACCATGAACAAGGCGTTGAGAATGTTGTTGGCGGCGACGATCCGGGCGCGGCAGTCGGCGGCGCTGCGCTGCTGCACGAGCGCATAGAGTGGCACGCAGTAAATCCCGCCGAATACGCCGAGCAGGAACAGATCGCAGAAAACACGCCAGATAGCGCCATCGCGCAATAGTTCGCCGAGCGGCAGCGTCGCGCCAGCGGCGAGCGCGGGATCGACGAGCGCGATGTCGAGACCGAAAAGGGTCATGCCCAGCGCGCCAAGCGGCACCAGCCCCGGTTCCACCGCCTTGCCGCGCCGCTGCGTGAGCCTGTCGCACAGCAGCGACCCCAGTCCGATGCCGACCGAAAATACCGCGAGCAGCATGGTCACCGCGCTTTCATCGCCACCGAGCACCGATTTTGTATAGGCAGGAAACTGTGTCAACAGCAAAGCGCCGTAGGCCCAGAACCACGAAATCGCCAGGATGGAAAGAAATACGCTGCGCTCCTGGCGGGCAAAGCCGATGCAATGCCAGGTTTCGGTAAATGGATTGAGCGCAATTTTCAGTTCCGGCGCAGGCGCGGGCGCGTCGGGAATGCGACAGCTTGCCAGAAAGCCGGCGACCGCCGCCACGAGGCAGATGGCGACGATCCATGCCGTGCCGCCGCCGATTCCGGCCAACAGGCCGCCGGTCAGGGTGCCGAACAGGATGGCGATGAAAGTGCCCGCTTCCACCAGTGCGTTACCGCCCACGAGTTCCCCAGCGCGCAGGTGCTGCGGCAGGATCGCATATTTCACTGGGCCGAAGAGGGTGGATTGCATGCCGAGTAAAAAGAGCGCCGCGAGAAGCACGGCCAGGCTTTGCAACCCGAACCCAGCGCCGACGAGCAGGACGATGACGATTTCCAGCGCCTTGGTCGCACGAGCCAGCCGCGCCTTGTCGAACTTGTCCGCCAGTTGCCCGGCAGTGGCGGAAAAAAGAAAGAACGGCAGGATGAAAAGCCCCGCCGCGACGTTGACCAGCACTTCTGGCTTCATGTCCGTCCAGGAGACGGCGCCGAAAGTCAGCAATACCATGAGCGCGTTCTTGTAGACGTTATCGTTGAACGCGCCCAGGAACTGGGTGACGAACAGGGGCAGGAACCGGCGCTCGCCGAGCAGGGCGAACTGGGAATGGTGCTTTCCATCTTCGGCATTTGGGGACTGGTATGTCTCTTTCATTTACGCGGCCTCGAAAAACGTGCGTGTTGCAAAAACGTCGGCGGGGAACGATTTGCCCTGCCAACGCAGGTTCCGTTTCAGCGCCAGATCGAAATAAAGGGGGTTGTGCTCGCGCAGTATGTCCAGATCGGCAACGGCTTCTTTCGGCAAAAGGCCGTTGGAAGCCAGCGCGGCGGGAGAGATCAGCGGCAAGATGCCCGGCAGGGGATAATCGGAGCCGTTGAGCAGGCGGCCATGCCAGTCGTCGCGCGCGAGAAGCGTCCTGATGATTTCGGGTTTGCGATTGCGCAGCACGATGGCGGAAATATCGCCGAACAGGTGCTCTTTCCAGTCTGGCTCCTCCATGAGACGGGCGAAGAGCGCAAAACTCGTCTGTTCCGTCCCCGGTTTGTCCAGATCTTCGTCCTTGCCCGCACTCGCGCAATGCGCTACCACCACCCGCACGCCTGCCTCCAGGGCCCGACGCAGCCTCAGCGGATTGCCGAAATGTTCCATGCTCACGCCCTGCGCCGCTTTTTCCATGCCGCAATGGCTGATGAGCGGCAGGCGCAAACGGGCGAGCGCGGCGAAAAAGGCGTCGCAACGTTTCGATCCGGGGTCGATATTCTGCGCCGCGGGCAGCCACTTCACCGCTTTTGCATTCCGCGCGGCAGCCGCTTCGAGACGATCCACCGCATCGGGACGATAAGGGTGGATGGACGCGACCCACTCGAATACGTCCGGCTGCGCCGCCGCCACCCGGCGGGCGTAATCGTCGGGGACGTAAAAAGTGCTCCTGTCCGGCACCGGCAACCCATCGTCGCCGTGATACCAGTCAAAGGCAAAAACCAGCGCCTTGACGCCGGCGGGCATGTTCCGCACAAGCAGGGCGAGCCGCCGTACATAGTTTTCGTCTACCGTACCGGGCATCTCCGAGACGCAACCCGCATTCAGATAGAACAGGCGTTGGCTGTAGAGCACCGGGTGCAGCAGGCTCATGAGACGCCGCCCGACCACGAGGCCATTGCCGCTATCGCCGATCCCAGCCAGGTGAACGTGGCAATCCCATACCTGCGCGGGTGCCAGTCCCAGCCAGGCGCGGGCGAGCCATGGGCTTTCCGTCAAGGCGTCCAGCGCGGGATCGTGGCAGGGATTGATGAGAAAAGGCTTGCGCGCGCGGCACCCAGCCAGCGCAGCCAGCAGACCCGCCGCGCCGATAAAGCGGCGGCGGGAACGATCGGCCACGGGGCCGGCGCGACCGGTAGCCGTGGCGCCGGCTTTCGGGCCGGGATGATCCATTTCCGATTTTTTGCGCATTTTCAAACCGTCTCGGCCATTTGCTTCAGGGTCACGTAATCGGTCTTGCCCGTTCCCAGGAGCGGCAGCGCCTCCACGCGCACGATCTTGCGCGGCACCGCCAGCTCGGGCATGCCCAGCGCCTGCGCCGCCTTTTGCAGCGCGGCGCGGTCGAGACCAGCATCGGTGGTGAAAAGCACAAGCGCCTCGCCCTTGCCTTCGTCCGGGCGGGTGGAAACGGCGTGCTGCGCGTCGGGAGAAACCGTCGAAGCCAGTTTTTCCACCGCTTCGAGGCCCACCATTTCCCCCGCCACCTTGGCGAAACGCTTGACCCGCCCGACGATGTGCACGAAACCGTCGTCATCGACATCGACGATGTCGCCGGTCTCATACCACCCCTCGCCCACCTCCGACACCGGCGTTTGCAGCACACCGGGGCGATCCGCCTTCAGATAGCCATTCATCACGTTGGGGCCGCGCACATGCAGGAGACCGCCGCGTTCGATACCGGGCACGGCTTGCAGGCGATATTCCAGGCCGGGAAGAAACTGCCCCACGGTACCGCTGCGAAACGCCATGGGCGTATTCACCGCGATCACCGGCGCGGTTTCGGTGGCGCCATAGCCTTCGAGGATGCGAATGCCGAACTTCTCGAACCACTGGTCGCGCACCGCGATGGAAAGCTTTTCCGCCCCGGCGACGACATAGCGCAGGCGGTAAAAATCATAAGGATGCGCGAAGCGGGCGTAATTGCCCAGGAACGTGCTGGTGCCGAACATCACCGTGCAACCCCGGTCGTAGGCGAGTTCCGGAATCACGCGGTAATGCAGCGGCGAGGGATAAAGGAAAAGGCTCGCCCCGGTCAGCACCGGCAGCAAGGTTCCCGCCGTCAGCCCGAAAGAGTGGAAAATGGGCAGCACATTCAACACCCGGTCGTCGCTGGTGAAATCAATGATGGCGCGGATTTGCGCGATATTGGCGAGAATCGCGCGATGCGGCAGCACCACGCCCTTGGGCTTGCCTTCGGAACCCGAAGTGAAAAGCACCGCCGCCGCATCCTCGGGCGTGGCCGCGATTTCCACCTGGCGCGGAAACCACAGCGCCCATCCCATCAACCACAGCTTGTCGAAAAAGCGCGCCTGTTCGCGCAAATCCTCGAGATAAACGATGCGCTCCAGACCTTGCAGGGCCGCGAGCTTGTCGGCGAGTTTCGCCTGTTCGACGAAAGCGCGCGAAGTAATCAGGGTACGAATCTCCGCCGCGGCGCACGCCGCCTGCATGCCATCGACGCCCGCGGTGTAATTGAGCATCGCCGGCACCCGTTTCAGTGCCGTGAGTCCCAGGAAAAGGCCAAGCGTCGGTGCCATGTTGGGCAGGAGCAGCCCCACCCTTTCGTCGCAGCGGGTCAGACGGGCCGCCAGCCGTCCGAGCAGGAGGGCCATTTTCAGCAGATCCTGGTACGAATATTCCACCTGTTTGATGTCTTCGAGCACGCGGCGGTCGCGCCCATGCAATTCGATGGCATCGCACAGCGCGCCGTACAGGGTGTTCTGATGCCGCTGTGCCAGCGCCATTTCCTGCATCAGGCGACGCATCGCCTCGCCCGCCTTGTGGCGGCGCGCCTTGGCGCTCGGCGCCCCCGGCATCGGCAGGGTCGTGGGCGGCAGCACGGTAAGGGTGATGCGCGGAAACATCTTGCGCCGCCGCCCGTACATCCGCGAGAAATAGCTGCGCAACAACCCGTCGAGCCGCACCGGCAAAAGCGTTGCGCCGGTTTTCGCCGCCACGAAGGCGGGACCGTCATAGACTTTCATCAGGCTGCCGGTGAGCGTGATCCGCCCCTCGGGGAAAATCACCACGGGACGGCCGGATTCCAGCAGCCGCACCACCCGCTTCATTGCCATCGGATTACTGGGATCGACCGGCAGGTAATCGGCCATCACATCCAGCCCGATCCGCAACAACGTATTCTTCACGACCTCGGTATGCACCACGAACACCGGGTTTTTGATCGGCAGGAAAAGACCCAGCAGTATCCCGTCGAGGAAGGATTCGTGATTGGCGATCACCAGCAGGCGGCGATTGCCGCCGACGCCGGCAAGGTTCGCCTCCTCCATTCCTTCCACCTGGACACGGAAAAAGAGCCGGGCCAGGGCACGCAGCAGGATGCGAAAGAAAATACGGGCGACGGTTTTCAGCGGACTTGGACTTGTCATGATCATGAACTTCGTTATGTTGGGTCAAAAAAATCAGCAATGGTCCCGCACATAGGCGAGCACGTTGCTAAGCGTCTCTTCCAGCCTGCGCCGGTTGATCCAGTACCAGACTTCCTTGCCGATCTTCTCCGAGCACAACACATCCGCTTCGCGCAGGATTTTCAGATGGTGTGACACCGTGGAGCGCGTCAGCGTCGCAACCGCGGCGATCTGGCCCACGTTGAGACGCTCGCCCCTGTCGAACAACATCAGGATGCGCTGGCGGTGTTCGTCGCCCAAAGCCGCAAACACACGGGACAGGGGACGCCACTCGGCGGGGATGGCGCGGGTGTAGTTGGATTTCATGTCGAAAATATTAGTTACATCGTTACGTTCAGTCAAGCCCCCGACGAAAAAAATTCCGGATCCGCCCCGGAAAAACCCTTCCGACGCCATGGATGTCGGCACTACACCCGGCCCGCGATCAAAAAAATCCCCATTCCATGAAAAAACCGTGTATCGTGGCGCGGCAGTCGATTCAAGCGTTGTCCCTGTGGTACCTCCCCCATGTTCGTGTGCGAACTGTCTGGCTGGATTCCCTCGATACGTTTCTTGATCGTTCTGGCTTTCCGGGCGCATGCCTGGTCATACAAACCAACCCGATTCTTTTCCAGGAACGTATATGAGCACTCAAACAGGTACCGTCAAATGGTTCAACGACGCCAAGGGCTTTGGCTTCATCACCCCGGAACAGGGAGGCGAAGACCTCTTTGCCCATTTCAGCGAAATCCAGGGCAAGGGTTTCAAGAGCCTCGCTGAAAACCAGCGCGTGGAATTTGAAGTCAAATCCGGCCCCAAGGGGCTGCAGGCGGCCAACATCCGCCCGCTCTGATCCGCGCGGATCCTGCACAAAACGCGGCCCACGGGTCGCGTTTTGTTTTTTGCGGGCGCAATGCCCCGCATGGTTCAGCCAGGCATCTCCTTTTCACCCTTTCTCCCTTTCCACGCCCCGCGTGCCCCCTGCCGCCATGACCGACGCTCCCTCATCCTCCGCCACGCCGACCTCATTCGCGCAATTGGGCCTGCCGGCCGAATTGCTCGCCACGCTCGCCGAAATCGGCTACGAAATCCCCTCCCCGATCCAGGCCGCCTGTATACCGCACCTGCTCACCGACCGCGATCTGCTCGGCGAGGCGCAGACCGGCACCGGCAAGACCGCCGCATTCGCGCTGCCGATCCTCGCCCGGCTCGACCTCTCCGCCGCGCATCCCCAGGCGCTGGTGCTCACCCCGACCCGCGAACTCGCGCTCCAGGTCGCCGAAGCCTTCGGCAAATACGCCCATCGCCTGCAAAACTTCCACGTCCTGCCGATCTACGGCGGCCAGAGCATGGTGGTGCAGTTGCGCCAACTCGCGCGCGGCGCGCAAGTCATCGTCGGCACGCCGGGCCGGGTCATGGATCACATCGAACGCGGCAGCCTCAAACTCGACGCCCTGCGCACGCTGGTGCTCGACGAAGCCGACGAGATGCTGCGCATGGGCTTCATCGACGACGTCGACTGGATCCTCGAACACACACCGGAAAATCGCCAGACCGCGCTTTTCTCCGCCACCATGCCCGCCGCGATCCGCGAAGTCGCCCATCGCCACCTGCGCGCGCCCGAAGAAATCCGCATCCGCGCCGCCACCACGACGGTCGCCAAAATCCGCCAGTGCTATTGGCAAGTGCGCGGCGTCGACAAACTCGATGCCCTCACCCGCATCCTCGACGCCGAAGAAAGGCTCGACGCCGCCCTCGTTTTCGTGCGCACGAAAGTCGGCACGGACGAGCTGGCCAACAAACTCGCCGCGCGCGGCTACGCCGCCGCCGCCCTCAACGGCGACATGACGCAGGGCCTGCGGGAACGCGTGATCGAACAACTGAAAAACGGCGCCCTCGACATCGTGATCGCCACCGATGTCGCCGCGCGCGGCATCGACGTGCCGCGCATCAGCCATGTCATCAACTACGACATCCCTTACGACACCGAAGCCTACGTCCACCGCATCGGACGCACCGGGCGGGCCGGGCGCGAAGGCGTGGCGATTCTCTTCGTCGCCCCGCGCGAACGCCGCATGCTGAAAATCATCGAACGCGCCACCCGCCAGCCGATCGAATCCATCACGCTCCCGAGCCGCGAGGATGTCTCCACCCTGCGGATCAGCCAGTTCAAACGGAAAGTCGTGGAGACGCTGGCTCACCCGGACATGGACCCTGGCTTCTTCGCGGACGTCATCGACGAAATCGCGGAAGAAAACGATCTCGACGCCCGCGAGATCGCCGCCGCGCTGGCTTACCTCGTCCAGGTCGAACGCCCGCTGAAAATCGAAGAAGAAGAAGACCGCGAGTCGCGCCGTTACAACCAGCCGCCGCGCGAAGAAATCTTCACCACGGGCGCGTCGCGCCCGCGTCCCCCGCGTCCCGGGCGCGACGAAGTCCTCGCCCGCCGCCATACCTTCGCCGACGGCAAGCCGCAACGTTACCGGATTGCGGTCGGACGCGAGCAGGGCGTCACCCCCAAGGAAATCGTTGGCGCGCTCGCCAACGAAGGCGGCATCGAAGGCCGCTTCATCGGACAGATCGACCTGTTCGACGACTTCACCACGGTCGAACTCCCCGCCCGCCTGCCCGCCGATCTCCTTGCCGCGCTCGCCCGCATCCAGGTGCGCCACCGCGCGCTCGACATTCGCCCGCTCGGCGAAAACGAATCGCTGCCCGAGCGCAAATTCCGGACACCCGGCCCGCGCCGCGACGAACAACCCTTTTCCAAACCGCGCGGCAAACACATTGGCCGCGACCGCGACGCCGCCCAATCATTTCCTTCGCGCAAAGGGCCACGGCGCGACGGACATTCACCCGCGGACAAAAGCCATTCGCACAGTCGGAAAAAACACCGGGACAAGTAATGGCAACAATACAATAAGCACAACAACAGCGTGGAAATAGCCGCCGGGAAAAGCCTGCCCTCCACGACGGATTGCCGCGCATATGTTTGTCTTGACCGTAAAAAAGTCACAACTCACACCGCGGTTTAGCCAGAACAGGCGCTTGCCCTATGGCATGGCAGAATGCATAATCTCCGGGACGGGTCGCCGGCAACCGGGCGCCCTTTTTACATGGCATGAAAAGCCATGCCATAATGCTCACACACAGCGAGGGATCAACATGGCAGCCAAAGCGGAACAAGTCAACGAACTCCAGAAAAAGAGCCTGGAAGCGGCCGTACAACTGGCGCAGTTGTCAATCGAAAACACCCAGCGCGTCATCGAAATACAAGTTGCCGTCGCCAAATCGCTCTTTGAAGACAGCGTCAATAATGCCAAGGCGCTCAGTGGCATCAAGGATCCCCAGGAAGCCCTGCAACTGCGCAACCGCTTTGCGCAGAACGCCGCCGAAAAAGTTTTTGCCGGCGCGCGTGAAATCGCCGAAGTCGCCACCAGGGCCCAATCCCAGGTCAGCAAGCTCGTGGGCGAACAATTCACCGCCAGCAGCACGGAAGTCCTTGGCACCATCCAGCAACTGTTCAAAGGTCTGCCCATCGCCGACGCGGGCACGCTGAACGCCATCCAGCACACCCTGGATACCACCCGTTCCGCGGTCGAGCAACTGACCCGCGCCTCAAGCGAAGCCTTCCAGGCATTCACCCAGGTGCAGGTACCGGCCACTGCCGGCAAAAACCGCAAGTAAGGGCGCCTTGCCGGCCCGGATCGCAACGGCGGTCACAAGCGGAAAGCGGGCGGGCTGGCTTCGTCCCGGAAGCAGCACACGCTGTGTCCCCCGCCCAGATCCCGCGCCAGTGGATAACTGGCGCGGCAGGCGTCGTCAGCCAGCGGGCAGCGCGGATGGAAATGGCAGCCCGCCGGCTGTGCGAGCGGTGAGGGCGGCTCCGCAACCACGCCGGTTTTTCCTCCGGGCGCGCGCGTCTGCGCGTCGTCGGCATCGACCCTGGGCACGGCGGCGAGCAGCATCCGGGTATAAGGATGCGCCGGCGCATCCAGCACCCGCGCCGCCGGCCCCTGTTCGACGATGCGCCCGAGGTACATGACCGCCACCTCGTCGGCCATGTAGCGCACGACAGCCAGGTTGTGGGTGATGAACAGATAGGCAAGCCCCCGCTCCTGCTGCAACTCGCACATCAGATTGAGCAATTGCGCCTGCACCGACACGTCGAGCGCGCTCGTGGGTTCATCGCAGATGATGATCCGGGGCGAAACAGCCAGGGCGCGGGCGATGGCGATGCGCTGGCGCTGGCCACCGGAGAATTCGTGCGGATAGCGCCAGCGCATCGCCGGGGAAAGGCCGATGCGTTCGAGCAGTTCATCCACGATGCGCCGGCGCGAGGCCGCATCGCCGCCGACTTCCAGGCTCACCATGCCCTCTTCGAGGATGTCGCCGATGCACAGGCGCGGGTTGAGGGAAGCAAACGGATCCTGGAACACCATCTGCACCGCGCGCCGCATGTTGCGCACGGCGGCGCGATCCCGGGGCCGCAGCGTCGCGCCATCGAAAACCATCCGGCCTGCCGTGGGAGGCGTCAATTGCAGGATGGCGCGCCCCACCGTGGTCTTGCCGCAGCCGGATTCGCCGACCAGGGCGAGCGTTTGCCCCGGCGCGAGGCACAGCCCGACGCCATCGACCGCGCGCACCCAACCCACCGTGCGCCGCAGCAACCCTTTTTTCACCGGGAAATGTACAGCCAGATCATGGACTTCGAGCAACGGCGCGCCGGCGGGACGGTTGCTTGCCGTGAGCGCGTCGACCACGAGCCGCTGGCGGGTCCGCGCCTCGCCGCCGCCGTCGTAAAGATGGCAACGCACGCGCTGCCCGCCCACCGCGTGCCAGGCGGGCGCGTCGATCCGGCAGCGTTCAAGGACGCGCGGGCAACGCGCCACGAAACGGCAGCCGGTGAAATGCCGGTCGAGCGGCGGCACCCCGCCGGGCAGCGCGGCGAGCATGCGACCGCGTACCGCGCCATCGGGCAAGGCGGCGAAAAGCCGTTGCGCATATGGGTGCAAGGGCGTGGCGAAAAAATCCTCACGCCGCCCGCTCTCGATCAATTCCCCGGCGTAGAGCAGGCCGACGCGATGCGCGATGCGCGCCACCACGCCAAGATCGTGGGTAATGAGCAGCATCGCCATGTCGCGCTCGGCCTGAAGGCGGGCGAGCAGATCGAGTACCTGCGCCTGGATGGTGACATCGAGCGCCGTGGTCGGCTCGTCGGCGATCAACAGCTCAGGCTCGCCAGCCAACGCCATTGCGATCATCACCCGCTGCTTCATGCCGCCGGAGAACTGGAACGGGTAATCATCGAGCCGCGCCGCGGCGGAAGGAATGCCGACCGCTTCGAGCAGGTGGCGCGATGCCTCCCTCGCCGCCGCGCCCGCGAGGCCGCGATGCAGCGCCAGCGCCTCGCCGATCTGCGCCGCGACCGTCATGACCGGGTTGAGACTGGCTGCTGGCTCCTGGAAGATCATGCCGATGCGTCCGCCGCGCACCCCGCGCATCCTCGCCTCGGGCAAGCGCAACAGTTCGTCGTCGCCCAGCCGCACCCGCCCGCCGACGATGGCCGCCGCCTCGGGCAGCAACCGGGCGATGGCCAGCGCCGTCATCGACTTGCCGCAGCCGGACTCCCCCAGGAGCGCGAAAGTCTCCCCCGCCGCGATCGACAGGGTGAGATCATCGACCGGCCGCGCGACCCCCGCCGCGCCGCGAATGTCCACCGACAACCCTTCGACTTCGAGCAAGGCGGCCATCGCCCGCCGCCCCTACCCGCGCGCCGCCCGGATCGAAAGGGGAAAACGGCTCAATGGATGCTCCGGCCGTTGCCGCCGCGCCCACCACGGCCATGGCCATGGCCATGGTCGTCATCGTCGTCATCGCCCTCGTCGTCCTCATGGTGGATGTGGCCGTGGGCGATTTCCTCCGGCGTGGCGGCGCGCACGTCGGCGACGGTCAGATCGAAGACCAGCGCCACGCCCGCGAGCGGATGATTGCCATCGACCACCACCTTGCCGTCGGCGATATCGGTGATGTGGTAGATTTCCTCGCCGGCGTCGCTGACCCGCTCGAAAGCCATTCCGATTTCGGCGTTTTCCGGAAACAGATCGGCGTCCTCGACCAGCACCAGGGCCTCATCGTAATCGCCGAACGCCTCCTCCGGCTGCAACTTGACCTCAAGCCTGTCGCCGGTTTTCTTGCCGTGCAATACCTCTTCCAACCTGGAGAAAATGCCGTCGTAGCCGCCGTGCAGATAAATCAGGGGCTGGCGACCGTCGTCGACCACGTTTCCCTCGGTGTCCGTGACGGTGTAGTGGAGCGTGACGACGCTGTTTTTGACGATTTCGTTTGGCATGATGTGGAACGATCCTTTAATCATTGGCGCCCGACCATAGCGCAGCGGCGCTTCCGAATCAATGCCGACACGCCCGTTGCCGGCATTTTGTCGTGAATCGCGCGCCGCGCATAAAAAGAAAAAGGCCGGTTTTCCCGGCGCTGGCAAATGGCATCTTACCTGTATACAGTGGCATCTTCCAAGGAGTTACACGATGCTTTCTCAGCTGACCCCCCGCCAGCGGGAAATTCTGGATTTCATTACCACCACCCTGGCGCTCGAAGGCCGCCCCCCCACGCGCGTCGAGGTCTGCGCCGCCTTTGGTTTTCGCTCGCCCAATGCCGCCGAAAGCCATCTGCGCGCCCTCGCCGCCAAAGGCGCCATCCAGATCGACCAGGGCCGCGCGCGCGGCATCCGCCTGCCGGAGCCGCCCGGACTGCCCATCATCGGCCACGTCGCCGCCGGCAGTCCTCTCCTGGCGGTCGAACACACCGAAAAAACCCTCCAGGTCGCCCCCACGCTGTTTTCTCCGCGCGCCGATTACCTGCTGCGGGTGCGCGGCCTGAGCATGCGCGACGCCGGCATCCTCGACGGCGACCTTCTCGCCATCCACCGCACCGTCGACGCGCGCGACGGGCAGATCGTCGTCGCCCGCATCGAGGACGAAGTCACCGTGAAGACCCTGCGCCGCCGCGGCCATGAAGTGGAACTGCTCCCCGCCAACCCCGACTTCGCCCCCATCGTCGTCGACCTCCGCAGCCAACCGCTGGCGATCGAAGGCGTGATGGTCGGCCTGATCCGCCAGGGTTAGCGCGCGTTTTCCGTTCTCGGAAATCGGTCTCGGTCGACTTGAAAATCGGTCTCGGTCGACTTGAAAATCGGTCTCGATCGATTTGGAAATCGGTCTCGATCGACTTGGAAATCGGTCTCGGTCGACTTGGAAATCGGTCTCGGTCGACCTGGAGATGCCTTGCCACAGACGCGGAGCGTCCTGCCGATCTGGACGAGATCGTGGAGGACATTCAAGAGGTCGTCTGCTCACGAAACGGGAAAAGATCGCATGTCAGGACGCCGACATTACCGCCAGGCGTCTACTGGCATCCTCAAGGGTCTGTCCAGTCTTCCACAGGAAGATCGGGCACCTGGCTGAAAGCCCGGTCATTTGTCACCAACACGGCCCCGATACTCAGCGCGTGAGCGGCAATCAGCAAATCGAGCGGCGCGAGGATCATGCCGCGACCTTCCATCCCGGCCCGCGCGATTCCGTAATGTTCCGCAACAGCGCCATCCCATGGCAGTGCGTCGACGCGTCGCAGGAACTCCGTCACGGCGCGGTGGAGCCGCCTGGCGTCCGGTCGCCTGGCCAGGCCAAAAAGGCGTTCTCCCTCGGTGATCGCCGAGATACAAAGAGCGGTCACGGGTGTAGCCGTCACCCGCCGCACGACGGCTGGGTGCTCCTTGAGGAAGTGGCTCACCGTGTTGGTATCCAGCATGTAGCGCCTCATTCGTGACAGCCCTCGAAAGGATCACGATCATGCGTTCCCTGATTTCGCTCTTTCTCGTCCAGGAAATCGGCTGGCACATCGGCGCCCTTGAGCGCGGCGAAAAAATCGTCCCACGTCGCCGGCTTGCGCGACAAAATCACGTCCCCGGTTTCCGGGTCCTTTCGGATGAAAACCTCTTTGCCGTCGAACCGATAGGCGGCTGGCAGACGTACCGCCTGACTCCGACCGTTGATGAAGAGTTTGGCTACCTGGCGCATGTCGAAACACCTCCCGCGGCGATATATACCAAAGCATATCCCCCGCCAGCGGGACATATCCAGAGGGAGAAGCGATGGGATTGCCTCGCCGTCCGCGCTCAGTCGGCCAGCAGATCCGTGAAACGCGCGAGGGAAACCAGGTGCGCATGTACCCATGCCAGCCAGCCCTTGCGATGCCATTCCACGACAACCGTTTCGGAGAGCTTGGCGAACGCC
>JAIRNL010000160.1 GCA_031258035.1 Azoarcus sp.
ATCATGAATCCCACCAACGCGGTGCTGGAGCAGCGCATCGCGGCGATGGAAGGCGGCATCGGGGCGCTGGCGGTCGCCTCGGGCATGGCGGCGATCACCTGCGCCATCCAGACCATTGCCGAAACCGGCGACAACATCCTCTCCGCCGCCACGCTCTACGGCGGTACCTACAATCTTTTTGCGCACACTTTCCCGCAGCTGGGAATCGAGACGCGCTTTGCCGACTACCGCGACCCAACCAGCTTCCGCGGCCTGATCGATGGCCGTACCAAGGCCATCTATTGCGAATCCGTCGGCAACCCGCTCGGCAATATCACCGATTTCGCGCCGCTGGCCGCCATCGCCCACGATGCCGGCATTCCGCTCATCGTCGACAACACCGTGCCCTCTCCCTATCTGTGTCGGCCTTTCGAGCACGGCGCGGATATCGTCGTGCATTCGCTCACCAAGTATCTCGGCGGGCACGGCAATTCGCTCGGCGGGGTCATTGTCGACGCGGGGAAATTCCCCTGGGCGCGGCACGAAGCGCGTTTTCCGCGCCTGAGCACTCCCGATGCTTCCTATCACGGCGTGATCTATACCGAGGCGTTCGGCGAAGCGGCCTATATCGGGCGCGCCCGCGTCGTGCCGCTGCGCAACCAGGGCGCGGCGCTTTCTCCCTTCAACGCTTTCCTGATCCTGCAAGGCGTGGAAACCGTCGCCCTGCGCCTCGACCGCATCTGCGACAACGCCCTCAAGGTCGCGCAGTTCCTCGAACGTCACGCCAAGGTATCGTGGGTCAATTACGCCGGCCTGCCCGGTCACCCCGATCACCCGCTGGTGCGGAAATACATGGCTGGCCGCGCTTCCGGCATCCTCACTTTCGGCGTCCGGGGCGGCATCGAGGCCGGCGCGCGCTTCCAGGATGCGCTCCGGCTCTTCACCCGTCTGGTCAACATCGGCGACGCCAAATCGCTCGCCTGCCATCCGGCTTCCACCACGCACCGCCAGCTCAACGCCGAGGAGCTGGCAAAGGCCGGCGTGTCGCCCGACATGGTGCGGCTCTCCATCGGCATCGAGCACATCGACGATCTTCTCGACGACCTCGACCGCGCCCTGGCGGCTGCCTGAGGAAAAGGCGCGTACAGGCAAACTCTCACCACAACACAGGGTCGGCGATGGCAGGCAAGCAATACGACGAATCATCTTTTCGCGTCCTCAAGGGGCTGGAGCCGGTGCGCGAGCGTCCGGGCATGTACACCCGCACCGACAGCCCGGCGCACATCATCCAGGAAGTCATCGACAACGCCGCCGATGAGGCGCTCGCCGGTTTCGCCCGGAAAATCCACGTCACGCTCTACCTCGACGGCTCGGTGAGCGTGGCCGACGACGGGCGCGGCATCCCCGTCGGGCTGCATCCCGAAGAGGGCGTGCCGGTCGTCGTGCTCGCTTTCACCCGGTTGCACGCCGGGGGCAAGTTCGACAAACGCACGGGCGAATCGGCCTATGCCTTCTCCGGCGGGTTGCACGGCGTCGGCGTCTCGGTGACGAACGCGCTCTCGACCCGGCTCGAAGTCGAAATCCGCCGCGACGGCCAGCTTTGGCGTATTGATTTCGCCGACGGCGGCGAACGCATCGGCGAACTGCGCGCCCTCGACGGTTGCGGTCGCCAGACCGGGACGCAGGTGCGGGTGTGGCCGGATGCCCGATATTTCGAGTCGCCGCGCGTGCCGATGGCCGAACTCGAACGCCTGCTGCGCTCGAAGGCGGTATTGCTGCCGGGCGTCTCCGTGCGGCTCGACATCGAACAGGCCGACGGCACCATGCAGGGCAAAAGCTGGAACTATCCGGGCGGACTCGCCGCCTATCTCGCCGAACTCGCCGCCGGACAGGCGCCGATCGCGCCCGTGTTCACCGGCGAAAAATACGCCGCCGACAACGACCCCGCTTTCGCCCCCGGCGAAGGCGCTTCATGGGCGCTGGCCTGGTACGAACAGTCCGTGCCGAGCGAGTCCTACGTCAACCTGATTCCGACCGTCTCGGGCGGCACGCACGAATCCGGGTTGCGCGCGGGGCTTTTCGAGGCACTGAAATCCTTCATCGACCACCACGCTCTTTTGCCGCGCGGCGTCAAACTGCAACAGGAAGACGCCTGCGCGCGCATGGGATTCATCCTCTCGGCGCGCTTGCTCGACCCGCAATTCCAGGGGCAGGTAAAGGAAAAGCTCAATTCGCGCGAGGCCGTCAGGCTGGTGTCGGCGCAGGTGCGCGACCCGTTCGAGATCTGGCTCAACAACCACGTCGAGGCTGGCCGCGCCATCGCCGAACTGGCTATCCGGCAGGCATTGGCGCGGCAGAAGAGCGCGCAGAAAGTCGAAAAGAAAAAATCCTCCGGCGTCGCGGTGCTGCCCGGCAAGCTCTCCGACTGCGAATCCAGCGACATCGGCGAAAACGAACTTTTCCTCGTCGAGGGCGACTCCGCCGGCGGCTCGGCCAAGATGGCGCGCGACAAAGAGACGCAGGCCATCCTGCCATTGCGCGGCAAGGTGCAGAACGCCTGGGAAATCGACCCCGACCGCCTCTTCGCCAACGCCGAAATCCACGACATTGCCGTGGCGCTCGGCGTCGACGCGCACGGCCCCGGCGATGAACCGGATCTCTCCGGCCTGCGTTACGGCAAGGTCGTCATCATGTCCGATGCCGATGTCGACGGCGCGCACATCCAGACCCTGCTTCTCACGCTTTTTTTCCGCCACTTTCCCAAACTGATCGACGGCGGTCACATCTTCGTCGCCCAACCGCCGCTCTACCGCGTGGATGTCCCCGCGCAAGGCAAGAAACGCCCCGCCCGCCGCCTTTACGCCCTCGACGAAGGCGAACTGACCGCGATCCGCGAACGTCTGGCCAAAGAGGGTATCCGTCCCGACGCCATCGAAATCGGCCGCTTCAAGGGGCTGGGCGAAATGAACCCCGAGCAGTTGCGCGAAACCACGATGGCCACCGCCACCCGGCGCGTGCTGCCCGTGTGCGTGCGGGACGGCGCGCTCGCGCAGACGCGGCGCACGTTCAACCTGCTGATGGGCAAAGGCGAAGCCGCCGGACGGCGGGCATGGATGGAAGAGAAGGGGGACACGGTGGAGGCGGACGTCTGACCGGGGAGAGCCCCGGCCACGCGGCGCTTGCGCGCGACGTCCCCATCGCTCGTCCTATTGCGCGCCCCCGGCGATCGCGCCCGGGTCGGTCACGAAGCCGAGCTTGAGCACGCCGGCGCGCTGCGCCGCGGCCATCACCTGCAATACCGCTTCGTACTCGGCCTTGCGATCGCCCCGGATGTGAAGTTCTGGCTGCGGCTGTTGCGCGGTCGCGGCAGTCAGGCGGGCGTCCAGTTCCGCTTCGGTGACGGGCTTGTCGTCCCAGTGCACGCGGCCCAGGGCATCCACGGAGATCGTTACCGTCCGCGGCTCCACCCGGTTCACCTCGGTCTGCGCGCGCGGCAGATCCAGCTTCACCGAGTGCGTCAGGACCGGCACCGTGATGATGAAAATGATCAGCAGCACCAGCATGACGTCTACCAGCGGCGTCATGTTGATGTCGCTCACGTCGGCATCGTCGCCGTCGTCGAGGTCGGAGATCGAGGCGGCCATGTCAGTGCCCCTTCTGCACCGCGGCCAGCACGCCGCCATGAGGTTTCATCCCCGGCGGCGGCTCATGCGCCATCGAGACCGCGGCCACTGGCGAGCCGGTCAGGAAATAGGCGTGCAGTTGGCGCGCGAAACGCTTGAGCTGCCCGGTCAGCGAGCGGTTGGCCCGGTTCAGCGCGTTGTAAGCCAGCACGGCGGGAATCGCCACAGCCAGGCCAAAGGCCGTCATGATCAGGGCCTCGCCCACGGGGCCAGCCACCTGGTCGATGCTCGCCTGGCCCGAGGTGCCGATGCCCACCAGCGCATGGTAGATGCCCCAGACCGTGCCGAACAGGCCGACGAAAGGCGCGGTGGAGCCCACCGAGGCCAACACCGACAGGCCCGAGCGCAACCGCTCCGCGCTCTCGTCGATGGCCCCGCGCATCGCCTCCGCGGCCCACTCGGCCAGGCTCAGCTGTCCGTGCAGTTCCTGCCGGTTGCTTTCGTGGTGCGCCACCGCGGCCTGCCCTTCAAGAGCCAGGTGCCGGAAGGGATTGAGGCTGGGCGCGGGCGCGCCCGACGCCTGCAAGGCTTGCAGCCCCTGCTCGAAGCTCGTGGCATGCCAGAATGCGGCGCTGGCTCTGGCTGCGCGGCGCAGCTTCATCAGCCGCCAGGCGCGCGTGACGATCAGCCACCAGGAAACGATGGACATCAGGAGCAACAGCACGGCAACCGTCTTGATGACGGCGTCGCCCTGGCTCCAGAGAGCCGCCAGGCCGTAGGGGGAAGTATTCGGGTCCATATTGGGATGAGTCCTTGTGAAGTGAATTGGAAAGGTTCGCCGGGCGAGGTCTTCACCGCCGCAGGGTGAAAGTGATGGGTTGCACATGCCGGAAGTCGATGGGCTTGCCGCCCCGGCTGGCGGGCGTGAAACGCCAGCGCGCCACGGTCACCCGCGCGGATCTGTCCAGTTCCGGGTAGCCGCTGGAGCGTTCCACGCTGAGGTCGCCCACCGTGCCGTCGGCCCGCACCAGCACGGACAGTCGAACGGTGCCTTCCTCGCCGCGCCGGCGGGCGCCGGGGGGATACGGCGGAGCGGGGTTGTTCAGGTGGCGGGCATGGGCCAGGGGCGGCACCACCGCCTCCCCGGCGGGGCCGGCAGCCGCCGCATTCGATGCGCTTCCCGTATTCGAGGAGGTCGCCGGCTGCTCGGAGGCGACCGGGGCGGGCGACTCGGACACCGCCACCGGCGCCTCGGGTTCCGGTATTTCCTGGGGTTCTTCCCTGGGCACCGTGATCGAGCGTTTGGTGGGCGGCGCTTTCACGGGCGGCGGCGCTGGCTTGCGGCGCACGACGGGAGGCGGCTTGGGTTGCGGTTTCGGCGGCGGCGGCGTGATCGCGGGCGGCGCGACCTGCCGCGGCGCTTCGGCCACCAGCACGCCCGACAGCGTGGGCGGCTTGAAGTCGTCGGGCACGGGCGCGTGCAACCCGAGCAACACGCCAGTCAGCGCCGCCGCATGCAGAGCGCCCACAAACAGCAGCGCAGGCAGGCCATCTTTCCAGCGCGCCGGCTTCAATGCGGCGGAAGGCCCTGGCCCGGGTTCAGGCCCAGGCACCTGTAAATGTGGCACAGCCCCCATGGGGCGCGCAGTAGCTGTCATGGCGTATCCTTTGCGTCGATGCGACCCGCTCGCTTTTGCTCCGACATGGCGAAACCCCACGGTTACGGGGCTTTTGGGGGCTTTTGGGGGCTTCCGGGAGCCTTCCCCGGAATGGCCAGTATGGCAGGCGCTATCGGGGCCGAACTATGCCACAAAAACGATCTGACTGAAAGTCATTCTAATTATCAATAGAGTGACATTACCTGCCCATTTCCCGCCCGGAACCCTTGTCGATCCTTTCGATCCGGCAGATCACAAAAGAGGGGCTTGCGCGGCTGGAGCGGGACACATACTTTGCAAAGGAATCGCCGCCCGGTATCCTGCTGGCGCCCGCCGGCCTTGCGTGTATTCCGCCGCTATTCGCCCGATGTCCCCGGCAACGCGGGGCAATCACGACACAGGGTCGGCAATGGAACCACGTTCCAGCCCCACGGACGCCACATGATTTTTATGGCATAAAAAGGTAATCATACGATGAGCATCGTTTTCTCCGGCAAGCTTCCTGAATCGTCGCACGCAATGAAAAAAGGGAAAGGCGTCGGCGCCGGCCTGGTCATGGCGGCGCTGGCTTGTATGACGCTTGCCATGAGCGCCTGCAAGACCCTTGACACTTTTACCGGCGGCGATGGCCGCCAGCCAGAGGCGCAAACCCGGAAAGATACCGGCGAGCGAGAGGCCGAGGCAGAAAAAGCCGCCCAGGCGCTTTTCGACAAGGGCCAGACCCTGAGCCAGCAGGGCGACACGCAGGAAGCCGTCGCCGTCTACAGCGAAATAGGCCGCCGTTACGGGGACGACATCGACCCCGCGCTCCGCGACCGGATCGTCACCTCCCTGTTCGAGAACGCCGCCAACCTTGGCAGGGAAGGCAATCTCGCGGCGGCAGTCCAGGTGTACGCGGAAATCGAACAACGCCATGGCGACGATGGCAACAAATCGTGGGCCGTCTGGGCGCTTTTCTACCAGGGCGAGCTTCAGCGCCAGCTACGCAACGCCAATGCCGCCGTGGCCGCGTTCGACCGGCTCGACCAGCGTTTCGGGCAGGAAAGCGACCCCGCCATCCGCCCGGTGATCGCCGACGCCCTGTACAAGAAAGGAGAAATCCTGGCTGGGCGCGGCGACACCCGGGAAGCCACCGCCGCCTACGATGAAATCGCCCGCCGCTTCGCGGAAGACCGGGACGCGGGCATCCGCCAGCGGGCCGTGCGGGCGCTGTTCGCCAAGGGCACGCTCCTGGGCAAACAGGGCATGGCCGAAGAAGCCGACGCCGCCTGGCCCGCCGCCGCCGTGGGCGTCCGGCAAACCGGCGACAGCGTCGCCGCCATCGCCGTCTACGACGACATCGTGCGCCGCTTCGGGCGCGATGACGACCCCGCCATTCGCAGTGCCATCGGCGGCACCCTGCTCAAGAAAAGCGAAGCCTTGCGCCTTGCCGGCGACACCTTGGGAACCATCGCCGTCTACGATGACATCGTCGAGCGGTTCGGCAAGGACGACGCCCAGACCTCCCGCCTGCTGGTCGCCACGGCGCTCTTCCGCAAGGGCCTCGCCCAGGGCAGGCAGAACGACATCGAGGCGGCCAATGCCAGCTTCGATGAGATCAACCGCCGCTACGGCTTCGAGGCCGATCCCAGGCTGCAAAAAATCGTCAGTCAGGCCGCCGCCGCCAAACAAAGGCTCGCCGAAGAAGCGATGCCACTCCACGACAACTGAGGCCGCGCGGCGAGCTTGCGCGCCGGGCTTGCGCGATCCCCATCTCTCCCGCGCAATCCTGGCGCCGCGCCCACAGCAGCCACGTCACCCTCGAACACGGCGACGCCTGCGGCCTGCCCGGTCGCGGCTGGGCGCTGCCGAGCGAATACCGCCTCGAAATACCCCCCGGACGGGGTAAACGGTCACTCCCTGCCCCTCCTCTGTACAGACCGGACACATGGGTAACACCCCTCTTGCAAGATATGTACGCTGTGATACCATGTTTTATGTCTTATATAAGACATAACTTGTAACAATACCCCCTGATCCGACCGAAAGGAGATTCCGATGTCCCGCGAAGCAGAAATCCAGGCCCTCGAACATGAATGGGCGACCAGCGCCCGCTGGCGCTGGCAAGGCATACGCCGCAATTACAGCGCCGCCGACGTGGTTCGCTTGCGCGGCTCGGTACAGATCGAACACACGCTGGCCAGGAACGGCGCGGAAAAGCTGTGGAAAAAACTCCACGGCGAGGCGAAGAAGGGCTACGTCAACGCCTTCGGCGCCATCACCGCCGGGCAGGCCATGCAGCAGGCCAAGGCGGGACTGGAAGCCGTGTATCTTTCCGGCTGGCAGGTTGCCGCCGACGGCAATACGTCCGAGACCATGTATCCGGATCAGTCGCTCTACGCCTACGATTCCGTGCCGGCCATGGTGCGGCGGATCAATGCCACCTTCAAGCGCGCGGATGAAATCCAGCACGCGCGCGGGATCAACCCCGGCGACGAGGGTTTCATTGATTATTTCCTGCCCATCGTGGCCGACGCCGAGGCCGGCTTCGGCGGCGTGCTGAACGCGTTCGAGCTGATGAAGAACATGATCGCCGCCGGCGCGGCGGGCGTGCACTTCGAGGATCAGCTGGCCGCGGTGAAAAAGTGCGGCCACATGGGCGGCAAGGTGCTGGTGCCGACCCGCGAAGCCATCGAGAAGCTGACCGCCGCGCGGCTGGCAGCCGATGTCATGGGCGTGCCGACGCTCATCCTGGCGCGCACAGACGCCGAGGCCGCCAATTTGCTGACCTCCGACTGCGACGACAACGACCGCCCCTTCCTCACCGGCACGCGGACGCCGGAAGGTTTCTTCCGCGTCAAGAACGGGCTGGAACAGGCGATCTCGCGCGGCGTCGCCTACGCGCCCTACGCCGATCTGGTGTGGTGTGAAACGGCAACGCCCGACCTGGGGTTCGCGCGCGAATTCGCCAAGGCCGTGCAGGCGGTGTGTCCGGGCCGACTGCTCGCCTACAACTGCTCGCCGTCCTTCAACTGGAAGAAAAACCTGGACGACAAGACCATCGCCAGCTTCCAGGACGAACTCGCCGCGCTGGGCTACAAATACCAGTTCATCACCCTGGCTGGCATTCACATCAACTGGTTCAACACTTTCCGCTTCGCGCACGCCTACGCGCGCGGCGAGGGCATGCGGCATTACGTCAACATGGTGCAGGAGCCGGAATTCGCCGCGCGCGAAGAAGGCTACACCTTCGCTTCCCACCAGCAGGAAGTGGGCGCTGGCTATTTCGATGAGGTGACGACCGTAATCCAGGGCGGCGCCTCCTCTGTCAAGGCGCTCGCCGGTTCAACCGAAGAAGCGCAGTTCCACTGAGCATCCAGGCCGTTCGCTTTTCGTCCGCCGCGTTTGCGCCACTCCCCTCACATGGGGAGAAGCGCGAACGCGCTTCACCAGGCCCGCCCGCTCCCCTCTTGCCGAACAAGGAGACCCGCCCATGAGCCTCGCGCTCCCTTCCGGCATCGCCATCGATGCCCCCATCCATCCCGGCTACGAATCCATTCTCACCGCCGAAGCGCTCGAACTGCTCGCCCGGCTGCACCGCGCTTTCGAGCCCCGCCGCCGCGAACTCCTGCGTCTGCGCGCCGAAAGGCAGGCCCGGTTCGACGCCGGCGAAATGCCCGATTTCCTGCCTGATACCCGGCACATCCGCGACGACGGGCAATGGAAAATCGCCCCCCTGCCCCCGGCGCTCGAATGCCGCCGCGTGGAAATCACCGGCCCGGTCGAAGCCAAGATGATCATCAACGCCCTCAATTCCGGCGCGGATTCATACATGGCCGATTTCGAGGATTCCAACAGTCCGAAATGGGAAAACCAGATCCAGGGCCAGATCAATCTGTACAAGGCCATCCGCCGCGATCTTTCGTTTCGCAATGAAGCGGGCAAGCAATACCGCCTGAACGACAAGACCGCCACCCTGCAAATCCGCGCGCGCGGCTGGCATCTGGACGAAAAGCACGTCCGGGTCGACGGCGAAAGGGTTTCTGGCGGGATTTTCGATTTCGCCCTCGCCTTCTTTCATAACGCGCGGGAACAGATCGCGCGCGGCGCGGGGCCTTTCTATTACCTGCCCAAGCTCGAAAGTCACCTCGAAGCGCGCCTCTGGAACGATATTTTCCTCATGGCGCAAGATCACATCGGCCTGCCGCGCGGCACGATCAAGGCCACCGTCCTGATCGAGACCGTCCTGGCGACCTTCGAGATGGAAGAAATCCTCTTCGAGTTGCGCGAACATTCCGCCGGCCTGAACGCCGGGCGCTGGGACTATATCTTTTCCTGCATCAAGAAGTTCCGGAAAAACAAGGACTTTTGCCTTGCCAACCGGAGCGCGATCACGATGGAAGTGCCGTTCATGCGCGCCTACGCCCTTGCGCTGGCTCAGGCGTGCCACAAGCGCGGCGCGCCCGCCATCGGCGGCATGAGCGCGCTGATTCCCATCAAGGACGACCCGGCGGCCAACGACAAGGCGCTCGAAGGCGTCCGCCACGACAAGCGGCGCGACGCCAGCGACGGCTACGACGGCGGCTGGGTCGCCCATCCAGGCCTGGTCGGCATCGCCATGGAAGAATTCGTCAAGGTGCTGGGCGACAGGCCCAACCAGTGGAACAAACAGGTCTCCGGCACCTTCGGCCCCCGGAACTGGCTCGACTTCCGGCCCGAACAACCCATCACCGAAGCCGGGCTGCGCAACAACATCAACGTCGGCATCCACTACCTCGGCTCGTGGCTGGCTGGCAATGGCTGCGTGCCCATCCACAACCTGATGGAAGACGCCGCCACCGCCGAAATCTCGCGCTCGCAGGTCTGGCAATGGGTAGTCTCCCCCAAGGGCGTGCTCGACGACGGCCGCAAGATCACCCCGGAGAGGGTGCGCGCGATGATCGCCGAAGAATTGGAAACCGTCAGGGCGACCATCGCCGCGCGAAACGAGGACACGGCCACTTACGAGCAGGCCGCGAAAATCTTCGCCGAAATGTCGCTGACCCCCGATTATCCGGAATTCCTGACTTTGCCGTTGTATGAGGCGATGGAGTAAACACTTGAACAGACGCGCCATCCTGATGCTATAGTGCCGCAAACGAAGACGCTCACGCAGTCGGTACAGAAGTTTGGATGGCGCGGGGGGGTCAGTTTTTGACATGGAGGTAAAAGATGAATGAAATCAATTGGACGGCGTATACGGCTTTGTGTTGTACGCCGTTCGGAGAGGGAATATGCACCTGCAAATCGCACTCTTCTCACGCGCTGTTTCGCTCTGGTTCGTACCTCGCGGTCTCACCCCCCTGCGCTCCGTCGCAGGCCATCGCCTGACCCTTCGTTCCAGC
>JAIRNL010000018.1 GCA_031258035.1 Azoarcus sp.
GACATACACATTTATCGTATCCCCCTCGTTTTTGTCCTTTGTCCCTATGGAAACGCTGATTAACCCGGAGTTTGCCAAACCAGACCTTGACCGCCATCGCGGCATGAATTGCAAAACAAACCCACGTCATTCCGCATCCCCCTCCCACGTCATTCCGCGCGAAGTCGCGGAATCCATGCGGCGTCTGGATTCCGCGACTTCGCGCGGAATGACAGTCAGGGGCGCTTCGCGCCCTTTGTATGCAATGGCACTTCATGGAGTAAGTGATGCCTGGAATAAATCAGGGTTTCCTTATGACGGCTCGCTGGAGGGGTCTGAACGTCTTGCCGAGGAAGTTTGAACGTTCTGCCGGAGAAGTTTGAACGTTCTGCCGAAGAAGTTTGAACATTCTGCCGGAGAAGTTTGAACGTTCCGCCGGAGAAGTCTGAACGTTCCGCCGAAGGGTCATCGGCGGCGGCAAGGGCAGGCCGGACAGCGATCCCGGGGGGTTCAGGGCGCAGCCCAGCTCATCGACGATGGCGCACTCGACCGGGCAAATGGCGGCACATTGCGGCTCGGCGAAATCGCCCACGCATTCGGTGCAACGCCGCGCGTCGATGACGAACCCGGCGTCGCTTTCGGCAATCGCGGTATTGGGGCAGACATCCACGCAAGCCCAGCAATCAATACAGGCCGCGGTAATGGAAAACGCCATTTTCTTCTCTCCCCGCCCTGCTCTTTCAGGCGCGCTTCTGTGCGTCGCCGGTCTCCAGAAGCTTGCCGGCAAGGCGCATTTCTTCATACACGGCCATGACGGCATCCTCGATCGGCGCCATCGCGTGCTCGCCGTTGGGCTGGATGCCCGCCGCCTCCAGCAGGCTCCACGGCGCAAAACCGATTCTTGCGCACAGGACGGCTTCGCAACCCTGCAAGGCCGCTATCGTGCGAGACAGGATGTCTTCGGCGGACTGGCCGTTTTCGCCTTCGTCGCCACAACGGTCGCCGCCAGCGCAATAGAGGCTCGTCTTGCGATGGCCGACGAAGCGCGCGCCGCCGGGTGAGACCTCATACACCAGGAACTCGCGGGCATGGCCGAAATGCTGGTTGACCAGGCCGTGCCCCGTGCTGGCGACCGCCATCAGTACCGCCCGCCCATCGGCGGGCGCGGGCGGCGCGGCGCGGGGCGGCGCCAGCTGCCCGACGAGGCTCGCGCGCACGGCCTGACGGCGCGCCAGCGCCGCTTCCCAGTCGACGTCCGCCGCCTCTTCGAGCCGTTCGAGCGTGAATTCCGCGCCGCGATCCTCGCCGAGCATCCCGACCGCATCGGCGCGACACTGCCGGCAATGGCGCATCATCGCCATGTCGCCGGCGCACGCGTCCTGCAAGGCCTGCAACGCCTCGGCGGTGGGGGTCTCCTGCCCCACGATGCCGTAATGTGTCCCATGCTCCGGCCCGGCGATGAGCGGCATCACGTTGTGCAGGAAAGCGCCCTTCGCTTTCACGGCCCGCGAAACGTCCTTCAGGTGCGTATCGTTGATGCCGGGGATCATCACCGAATTCACTTTCACCAGGATGCCGCGCGCCACCAGCATTTCCAGCCCTTTCTGCTGTTGTTCGACCAGGATGGCCGCTCCTTCCGCGCCCCGGATGCGGCGGTGATCCCAGTAGATCCACGGATGGATTTGCGCGCCGATGGCGGGATCGAGACAGTTGATGGTGATCGTCACATGATCGACCTTGTGCCGGCAGATTTCTTCGACATACCGCGGCAGATTCAGGCCGTTGGTCGACAGGCAAAGCCTGATGTCCGGCGCGCGCGCCGCCACCAGACGAAACGTCTCGAACGTGCGCGCCGGATTGGCGAGCGGATCGCCGGGGCCGGCGATGCCAAGCACCGTCATCTGCGGGATTGCCGCGCCCACAGCCAGCACTTTCCTGGCTGCCTGCGCGGGCGTCAGCAGTTCCGAGACCACGCCGGGGCGCGACTCGTTGGCGCAGTCGAACTTGCGATTGCAGTAATGGCACTGGATGTTGCAGGCCGGCGCCACCGCCACATGCATGCGGGCGAAATAATGGTGCGCCTGCTCCGAATAACAGGGGTGATCCCGCACCCTGGCCTGGACAGGATCCGGCAAATGGGTGAGCGCGCCGGGGGACGAACCGCAACCCCTGGCAGAACAGCCGCCGCCGCTGTCGGGCAGTGAAGCCCCGGCGCCGATGAGGATGGGCAATTCCATGCTGAAAGCTCCTGTATCGTGGTCGATGGAGGAACAGCAATCGCCATGCCAGGAAAGTTGCATCGATGAATCAATGCCTTGCCTTCACACGAGGGAATCCGCCCGGGAAAAAGCGAACGAATTTGTAGGGAATGGCACAAGCGCCGAGCGCCCGGGCATTGCCGCCTTCCGGGAAGAATCAATCCCGCAGCAGCCAGCGTTCTGGCGCGATCCCCGCGAATACCTTGCGATAGCGCGGCGCATTCCGGTCTTCGCCGGTCACGTCCCGGATGTGGATGGCGATCACCCGGTCTGGGTGTCGGCGGGCAAAACGCGCGTAGATTTCGGGATCGCTTTCGCCGGAGTCGCCGACGAGGATGAATTCACGCTCGGGAAACGCTGCCGCGAGACGATCCAGCACCGCCGTCTTGTGCGCGATGTTGTCCTCCTGGCTCGCAAGCAGGGTGCGCCAGGAGGTCGATTCGCGCAGGTGCAGCACGCCCGGGGGGAATCTCTGCTCTTCCAGAAACCCCGAGAGCGCCGGGTGAAGTTCCAGGGGAGAGGCGGAAAGGTAATGAAAGAACACGCCCTCTTGCCCGGCCATCTCCCGATACCACGCGGCCATGCCCGGCACGGCCCGAAACGGCTCGAGGAAGGTATTGAACAACAGCGTTTTCTTGTCGCGCACCGATGAAAGCTTGATGGTGTCGTCGATGTCGCTGACGACGAAAACGCCCCTGGCTGGCAACACCCAGGCATGGCCGGCAAGCCCATGCGCGGGATGCCCAGGCGCTTCCAGCGTATAGGCAATGCGACCGATCCCGCCATCCTGCCACGCGACACGGTCGCGCCCGACGACGACTTCGCCGCTGGCGCGTCCCGAAGCATCGGTGAGGGGCAGCGGATGAACGCCCTCTCCCACACGCACCAGAATCTGCTCCCCTCGCTCGGAATCCGTGCGGAAGTAGCGCGCCCGTTCGTTGAAGAGCACCTGCCGCCAGGGCGCCTGCGCGGCGAGGTCGACCCCGAGATAGGAAGTGAGCGCAAGCGTCATGGCATGCTCGCTTTCTTCCTCGAACACCCACGCCTCGATCCTGACGGCAACCACATCCGGCGCGCGCGCCAGGGCGAGGGCGGGGAAAAACATCACCGCCTCGTCCCGGTCGAGCGAGCTCTGCGGATCGGCCCAGGCCGTATTCATGAAGAACGACAAGATGAAGACCCCCAGAAGTCGATTGCGCATTGTCATGGCGGCACGAAGATTGGCGAATCCGGCAATGATACAGGCTGGAAACGGCGTGCCGCTCATGCGCCGGAGAGCAAACGGCTGCGCTCGGCCTCGGGTTGGAGGGCGGCGGATTACTTACCAGGATTCCTTCAATTTCGGCTTGGACAAATTGACGCTGGCTTTGACGCCGCCGGACGAAGAACGCTATCCCAGCGCCAACGCTGTGCGGCGGTTCCTGATGCAGGGTGTGCGCTACATCCAGCTCAACAGCCCCGCCATGCGCCTGCCTTGCCCGGCAAC
>JAIRNL010000030.1 GCA_031258035.1 Azoarcus sp.
CATCGGCTCTACCCTCGAAACGCTCGCCGGCCTTGATCCAGTTACGGATTTTAATGTCTGTCAGCTTACCCATGTTTTCCCGGAACCCCTATCTGCTAACGTGTACCCAACCCATCCACTCAAAACACTCTTGGGTACACGCTTGGGTACACATCTTTCGTAAGCTTAGCTGACACGACATGCAACGACAAGAAATTTTAAGTTCCCATAAATAGAGGCGTTATCTGTTTGTTGCGCCGCCATGAAACAGCATGGGAAGTTACTCGATGTTCTGCACCTGCTCCCGTATCTGCTCGATCTGCACTTTCAAGGCCATGGCGATGCCGGTGATGTCGGTGGCGGGGGATTTCGAGGCGAGGGTGTTGGCTTCGCGGTTGAGTTCCTGCATCAGGAAATCGAGGCGCTTGCCCGCCGCGCCGTCGGCGGCGAGGATGCGTTCGATTTCGTCGAGATGGGCCGACAGGCGCGACAACTCTTCATCGACGTCGATGCGGGAAGCGTAGAGCACGACTTCCTGGACGATGCGCTCCTCGTCGACGGTGCTGAGCACTTCGTGCAGGCGCTTGGTGAGGCGGGCGCGATACTCTTCCACGATCGCCGGCATCCTGGGCGCGGCGACGGCGATCAGCTCGCGCATCCGTGCAACCCGCTCCCGGACGATCCCAGCCAGCTTTTCCCCCTCGCGCCGGCGGGTGGCGAGCAGCTCGTCGAGCGCGGCGCGCGCCAGTTCGGCGATGGCGGCCTGCAATTGCTCGGCCCGCGGCCCCTCGTCGGCGAGTATTCCCGGCCAGCGCAACAAATCGGCCACGCCCAGCGGGCGGGCGTCGGGAAGCTGCGCCAATATCTCGTCCTGCGCGGCAACCAGGCGGGTCAGGAGGGCGGTGTTGAGCATCAGCGCGCGCGGCGCGGCATCGGGCGTTTGCAGGTTGAGGCGGCATTCGACCTTGCCGCGCGCGAGCCGCGCGCCGAGCAGTTCGCGCAACATCGGCTCGGCGGTGCGCAGATCGTCGGCGATGCGAAAGCTCAAGTCGAGATAACGCGAATTGACGCTGCGCAGTTCGAGGTGAAGACTGAGGCCGTCGTCGCCGAACTCGCGGCGCTGCACGGCAAAGCCGGTCATGCTGTAAATCATGGAAGATCCTCAAAGGTTCCCGGCAATCGGCCGCGATCGGATAAACTTGCCGCTTTCAGCCAGATGCCCGCAAAAGGGCCAATCCTAGCGCCCCATGCCGTCCCAAGCAAACTGTGCCCTGCCCGCCGGTTTTCAACTTGATCGTTATCGAATCGAGCGGCAACTGTCGCTCGGCGGCTTTTCCATCGTCTATCTTGCCTACGATACCGACGGCACCCCCGTGGCGATCAAGGAATACCTGCCCAATTCGCTTGCCCTCCGGAAAGTGGGCGAAATCGAGCCGCAGGTGCCGGAGGACAACCTGCCCGCCTTCCGCTACGGCATGAAATGCTTCTTCGAGGAAGGCCGCGCCCTTGCCCGCCTGCTGCATCCCAACGTGGTCAGGGTGCTCAACTTCTTTCGCGCCAACAGCACCGTGTACATGGTGATGCAGTTCGAGCGCGGGCGCACCCTGCACGACTACATCCAGCGCCATCGCGGCCAGGTCTCGGAACGCTTCATCCGCAACGTGTTCATCCGCATGCTCAACGGACTGCGCGAAGTACACGCCCACAAACTGCTGCATCTCGACATCAAGCCCTCGAACATCTACCTGCGCGCCGACGGCAATCCGGTGCTGCTCGATTTCGGGGCCGCGCGCCAGACGCTGGCGCAGGAGCAGCCGATGCTCAAGCCGATGTACACGCCCGGCTTCGCCTCGCCCGAGCATTACGCCGACCGCGAACGGCTGGGGCCGTGGAGCGACATCTACAGCGTGGGCGCGAGCATGCACGCCTGCATCGCCGGCACGGCGCCGCCCCGCTCGGACGAGCGGGTGAAGAAAGACGCGTTCATCCCCACGGCCAGGGCGCACTTCGGCAAGTATTCTCCGCAGTTGCTCGAACTGGTCGACTGGTGCCTGTTGCTCGACCCCTTGCAGCGCCCGCAAAGCGTCTACACCCTGCAAAAAGAGCTTGGACAAAAACCGCCGTCGCCGATGCCCGCGCCTTCCGGCCGGTTGAGCGGGATGCTCTCGAAACTCAAGTCGTCGGTCGGTTGGGGCGGGGGGAAGACGCCGTGAAATTCACCATCTTCCAGGAAAGCCGCATCGGCAAGCGCAAGACCAACCAGGATCGCATCGCCCACTGCTATTCGCGCGATTCGCTCCTGATGGTGCTGGCCGACGGCATGGGCGGGCACCTGCACGGCGAAATCGCCTCCCAGATCACGGTGCAATACCTGACGAACGTTTTCCAGCGCGAAGCCCAGCCCAAGCTCTCCGACCCGGCGATGTTCCTGTCGCGCGAACTCTCCCTCGCCCATCACGCCATCATCGACTACGCCCTCGAAAAAGGGCTGCGCGAGGTGCCGCGCACCACCGTGGTTGCCTGCATCGTCCAGGACGGCTACGCCCATTGGGCGCACGCGGGCGATTCGCGCCTGTACCTGCTGCGCGACAAGCGCATCCACATCCAGACGCACGACCACTCGCGCGTGCAGTTGATGATGGATCAGGGCTTGCTCGATGTCCGCAGCGCCGCCACGCATCCGAACCGTAACCGGGTGTATTCCTGCCTGGGCGGCACCCATCTGCCCCAACTCGAATTTTCGCGCCGCACGCCCCTGCAGACTGGCGATGTCCTGGCCCTATGCACCGATGGGGTCTGGGGGCCGCTCGGCAACGACGGCGTCTTGCACGGGCTGATCGGGGAGAGCCCGATGATCTCCGTCCCCAGGCTGCTCTCGCAGGCCGAGTCCGTCGCGGGGCCGAGTTGCGACAACCTGTCGCTGATCGCCATGGTCTGGCGCGAAGGCGACACCGAAGGCGAATTCTCCGACGTGATATCGACGCAGACCATGGCCCTGAGCGATTTCACCACCCGGATGGACTCGGTCAGGCAAATGCGCCACACGGCGGGCGAAGCGTTTCTGTCCGACGACGAAATCGAGCGGGCCATCCAGGAAATCAACGATGCCATCCAGAAATTCAACAAGTGACCCGCGCGCGTCCGCGGGCCCGGACTTCCAGCGCCCCAGCCGCCGCCTGCCCGACGAACTGCGTCCCGTCCGTTTCACCCGCGCCTACACCCGTCATGCCGAAGGCTCGGTGCTGGTCGAATTCGGCGACACCAAGGTGCTCGTCACAGCCAGTGTCGAAGAGAGCGTGCCCGGTTTTCTCAGGGGACGCGGCGAGGGCTGGTTGACCGCCGAATACGGCATGTTGCCCAGAGCCACCCACACCCGGGGCGCGCGCGAAGCCGCCAAGGGCAAGCAAAGCGGGCGCACCCAGGAAATCCAGCGCCTGATCGGGCGCAGCCTGCGCGCCGTGGTCGATCTGGCCGCGCTCGGCGAGCGCCAGATCATCATCGACTGCGACGTGCTCCAGGCTGACGGCGGCACCCGCACCGCCGCCATCACCGGCGCCTGCGTCGCGGTGCACGACGCGCTCACCCGGCTGGTGGAAGACGGCAGGCTCGCCGCCCATCCGCAGCGCGAACTGGTCGCGGCGGTCTCGGTGGGCATCTACCGGGGCGTGCCGGTACTCGATCTCGATTACCCGGAAGATTCCGCCTGCGACACCGACATGAACGTGGTCATGACCGCGACCGGCGGACTGATCGAACTCCAGGGCACCGCCGAAGGCCAACCGTTTTCGTGCGCCGAACTCGGCGCGCTGCTCGATCTGGCTGGCTTGGGCATCGAACGTCTCATCGCCAGCCAGCGCGCCGCACTGGCCGGGATCTGAATGCCATGGACAAGAAACTGGTATTAGCCAGCAACAACGCCAAAAAGGCCGCCGAAATGCAGGCCCTGCTCGCGCCGCTGGGGCTGGAGATCGTCCCCCAGGCCAGTCTCGGGGTCGGCGAGGCCGAGGAGCCGCATGTCACGTTCGTCGAAAACGCGCTTGCCAAGGCGCGCCATGCCGCCGCCGCCACCGGCCTGCCCGCCATCGCCGACGATTCCGGCCTTTGCGTCGCCGCGCTCGGCGGTGCGCCCGGCGTCCATTCGGCGCGCTTTGCGGGCGAACCCAAATCCGACGAGCGCAACAACCGCCACCTTCTCGAACGGCTGGCTGCCGTACCCGAAAGCGGGCGGGGCGCCTGGTACTACTGCTGTCTGGCTCTCGTCCGCCATGCCGATGACCCCTGCCCGCTGATCGCCGACGGCCAATGGCACGGCACCGTCCTCGCGGCCCCGCGCGGCAACGGCGGCTTCGGCTACGATCCGTTGTTCTGGTTGCCGGCGCTGCAACGGAGCGCCGCCGAGCTAGACGCCGCGCACAAGAACGCCCTCAGCCACCGCGGCGGCGCGATGCGGCAGTTGCTCCGGCTGTTGCGGGATCGACCCTTGTAAGCATCCCCTCCGGGACGCCCTGAAAACGGTCAGTGTCGTTTTCCAAAACCTCTAGCTGGCTGGTGAGAAACTCGTAATTCCTCTCGGAATTTACCCTTCCGTTCGTTTTTTCCAGTGCCGGAAGTGCGCCGTTGCCCGTGCAGCCAAGCGTCCTCGGTCCGTTTTCCTGCCGCGGCTCCCCGAACGCGCTTTTTAGCTCCACGAATACGCTTTTCACAGGCTCGAACCTGCCCGGAACAGGCTCAGGCATGCCTGGAACATCGACCTGCCGATGTTCCGAACACCGACATACCGACTCTCCGGGGAGGTTCGCGCGGCGGATTTTCCCGAAGGGCGAAGCTTGGAGAAGAAGAGCGCGTGCGGTTGGTCAAGAGTCAGGGTGGCTCGGTAGTGCATGGCTTGATTACGTCAGCGGCCTATATGAGGGTGTTTTCAAAATATCCATAATTGGCGATCAGGCCGCCGCGCGGGACGTGGGGCGGGCCTCCGTGCCTGCCCTGTCTGGGAATAACGGGACATCGCCCTGTGCATCACCGCCCATCCACCCCAGGGAGCCGCCCCGACATCACAATGATTTCCCTATTTTTATTCGCCCCCGGTGCGCGCCGACGCCTTCACGTCCCCGGGGAAGCGCGACAGTGGCGTTCAAGCCTGGCTAGACAGCCCTTCACGGCGCCGTAGTCGGCCCTTCGCGGCGCCGCGCCGCGGGTTGCGTCTTGCGCGGGCAGGCCGTGGTCGGCGCTGTATAATCGGCGGCGCCCTCCACGGCGCATGCCCCATGACCCGACTCGCCTACACCCC
>JAIRNL010000062.1 GCA_031258035.1 Azoarcus sp.
TACCGGTTGGCCTCGTCCCGTCTGATGCTGCCGACGTCCCAAGCCAGCGCGAGGCCCACCTCCCGGCAGAGCGGTTGCAGCCAGGCCCAGGGGACGGCGTGCAGCCAGCCGATCTGCGAGCGCCAGTAGCCGCCCGTGCTGCCGTAGAGGGTCTGTTCCTTGAAGCCACGTACCGAGCCCTGTCCGCCCAGGCCGACCTGGCGCGGGCTGTGCAGGACGTCCCGGCTGTGTTGCCAGAAGGCCATGCTCTCCAGACGCAGGGACTGTGGGGAGGCGCTCATTTTGTCACACGGAAGAATGCAATAGGAATGCCGGAAAGCCGCGCGGGGCGCGGGATTCGGGGGAAGCGGGCGCGCGGGGCGTTTTGCGCGTTTCGCGCAGGGATTGCGCTGTTTTGCACAACATTTGTCACAAAACCGCGCGGTCGTTACTCGCAGGTCAGAGTCGCCGGCCAGACCACACGACGCGCCCGACGACGGCAACTGACACACCGTCGATATCCGCGCGCTTTATCTGCCATGGCGTGAATGCCGGGTTATCGCTCGTTACTTGTAGGTTCCCGCCCGGCAGAGCCTGGATGCGCTTGACCAGCAGCATTCCGTCCATCCGGATGATGTAGATGCCCTCGCGGTCGGGGCTGCTGGCGCGGATGTCGATCAGGATCACATCCCCGGCGCGCAGCGTCGGCTCCATCGAGTCGCCACTGACGCGGATCAGGCAAAGATCCGCAGGCCGTGCGCCCAGTTCCTGCCTGACCCACTCCTCTTTGAACATCAGCGCGTCGTCCGGCGCTTCGCCCTCGACTACCGAGCCATGCCCGGCGGCCGCGCGGACATCGTTGTAGAGGGCGATGGCGACGTACCCGTCCATCGGTAATGCCGGCTCCTCGCGTTGCGCCGGGATCTTCCCTGTCGCCAGCCAATCCAGCGAGACGTTACCGGCCGAAGCAATGGCGCGTGCATGCATCAGGCCAGGGACTTTCTGCCCTTTCATATATGCACATAGCAAGCCATGCGAGAAACCGCAGCGTCCTGAGAAACCCCGAATACTTTCGTCCCCAATCGCGATTGCGATGCGGTCTCTCAGTTGCGATTCTTCGCCGAGAAAAGCAACTGACGGGTCAGCTGCCCCGCGCCTGTTGCTTTTCCCTGAAACGCCGCCAGCGGTGCGGGTTCCGTCGGATATCTGTGTGCTTGACATAATATGAGAAAAACAACCGAAAAAAAGATACACAAAGGGGTTGACTGCGGACTCTTTAGAGTCCATCATGCAACCATGAATGCACATTTTAGCCCCCTCAGGCTCCGCGACACCCATCCCGCCGACGTGGTCGCGGCTTTACGCAAGAGCGGCTGGTCTCTTCGGCGGCTGTCCGTCGCGCACGGGTACACCCCGCGCGCACTGGTCGCGGCGCTCCACCGGCGCTGGCCCAAGGCTGAAAGGCTGATTGCCGAGGCTTTGGGAAAAGCGCCTCAGGATATATGGCCGAGCAGGTATCAAAAATGAGGAATGTAGCGTTCTCTTCCAAAGAGCTTGCTGGCATCCCAGGGATGCCGGGGACGGCTTTTGGGGTTCGGAAAAAGCTGCAAATTTTTTTGCCCGAAACGGTCTCAAAAAAGACCGGCAAGGGCCGTCTCTACCCCATCACATGCCTCCCCCCCGAAACCCAATCCCACCTGCGCCAACGCGTGCTCGCGGATGCCGTCACCACCATCGGCGCCACCCTCCCCGCCGCACCCGCGCCCCTCACCGACCGCCAGGCCGCCGAGCGCGAAGCCCGCGCTGCCGTCTTGGCCGCCCTGCGCGAACTGATCGAAAAAACCAACTGCACGCAAGAAATCGCCCTCGCCACGCTCATTACAACCGCTCGCGCCGGCACCGCCGCGCCGGGCGTCATTGCCGCGCTGCGCGCCGCCCGTGACACCCGAGGCCGCCGCGCCCTGAATGACGACGGCCTGCCGACCGTCCGCGCCATCAAACGCTGGCTCTCCGCCGCCGACCTCGCCCCGGCGGTGCGCCAGAAAGACATGACCGTCCCGCCCTGGGCGCCGGCCTTCCTCAAACATTGGCAGCAACCCCAGAAGCCGACCGTCGCCTACGCCTACGAACAAGCATGCGCGGACTGGCGCGCCGCCGGCAGCGACGTCCCCTCCATTCACGCCGTCCGCCGCTTCCTCGCCAAACTCGGCGCCGTGACCCGCGAAGCCGGGCGCATGGGCCCGCGCGAACTCAAGGGGACTGCGACAGGAGCTGGAAGGGATAGAGGAAGGCGGCGGTGAGGGTGGCTTTGTCGTATTGGGCGTGCGCGGCGCCTTCGGGCAGGTTGCGATCCCGCTCGGCGCCCAGCAGGGTGAGGCCGCGTTGCCAGCCCAGTTCGAGGTTGAGGTAGGCGGGGCCGATCCGGCGGCCGTGGGCGATGCCCAGGCCGGCTTCGGTCAGGCGCACGCTGCTCAGCGCGAGCGCGATGTTTTCGATTTCGCCGCGGGTTTCGGTCTGGTTGAGGGCAAGGTTGAGGGTGGTCTTGCTGGTGGCGTCGCGGTGCAGGACGCGCGACAGGCGCAGGTCGTGGGCACGGCTCCAGCCCGAGGTGTTGAGCCAGAATTGGCCGTTGCGAAAGCCGGATTCGTAGTCGGTGTAGGTGAGGTTGTAGGCGGCGGTCCACCAGCCCCAGGGCAGGCTGTAGTGGAGGAAGCCGTTGCGGGCG
>JAIRNL010000112.1 GCA_031258035.1 Azoarcus sp.
GACGCTGACCCCGCCGAAGAAGCGCGGATTGACCATCCCCGAGAAATATTCCACTGGCACGCCCCGCCATGGGATGCATACTCCGGCATCTTCGCACGGAAAACGCAAAGACCGTTTAGCACTCTCCCCCATGGAGTGCTAACATAGCCGGCCAGGAGGTCATGTACCCATGAACGCAACCTTGTCGTTACCCTTGTCGTTACCCGTCTCCTGCGCCACCGGCAGCATCGACCAGTACATCGGCTCGGTCAATCGCCTGCCCATGCTCACCGAGCAGGAGGAACTGGCTCTCGCCACCCGCCTGAAAGAGCATGGCGACCTGGACGCGGCGCGGCAACTGGTCATGTCGCACCTGCGGTTGGTGGTGTCGATCGCGCGCGGCTATCTCGGCTACGGGCTGCCGCACGCCGATCTCATCCAGGAAGGCAATATCGGCCTGATGAAGGCCGTCAAGCGTTTCGACCCCGACCGCGGCGTGCGGCTGGTGTCGTTTGCCATCCACTGGATCAAGGCCGAAATCCACGAATTCATCGTGCGCAACTGGCGGCTGGTCAAAATCGCCACCACCAAGGCACAGCGCAAGCTCTTCTTCAACCTGCGCAGCCTGAAGCAGGATACTTCCACCCTGAACCGCGAGGAAGTGCACGCCATCGCCACCCGGCTCGGCGTCAAACCAGAAGAAGTCGTCGAAATGGAAACGCGCCTGTGCGGACGCGAAATCCCGCTGGAAACCGGCAACGACGACGAGGACGAACACTTCGCCCCCATCGCCTACCTGCCCGATCCGCATGCCGAACCCTCGACCGCGCTCGAAGAAGCCCAATATGCCCGGCTCCAGGATGAAGGCTTGCGCCAGGCGCTCGGCAGCCTCGACGCGCGCAGCCGCGACATCGTCGAACGGCGCTGGCTGCGCGAAGGCGATACCGCCACTTTGCACGAACTGGCTGCCGAATACGGCGTCTCCGCCGAGCGCATCCGCCAGATCGAGACGCGCGCGATGCAGAAGATGCGCGTCCTGCTCGCGCCAGCGGCATAAACGGACAATCCCCCCAAGAGCCTGGAAAACCAGACCATGCCCCAATTCATCGACATCACGGTGCCCGATATCGGCGATTTTTCCGGCGTGCCCGTCATCGACATTTTCGTGAAACCCGGCGACGCGGTCGCCATCGACGACGCCCTGGTGACGCTGGAATCCGACAAGGCCACCATGGATGTCCCCGCCACCACCGCCGGCGTGGTGAAGGAGGTGCTGGTCGAACTGGGCGACCGGGTCTCCGAAGGCAACGTCCTGATCCGCCTGGAAGCGGGCGCGGACGCGGCCGAAACGCCCGCGGCGGCAAAAACCGCGCAGCCGGACACCGCCGCCAGCGCGCCGCCAGCGCCCCTTGCCTCCCCCGCCCCGCGCCATCATGCCGCCGACGCCGACATCGACGCCGATCTGCTGGTGCTGGGCGGCGGCCCCGGTGGTTATTCCGCCGCGTTCCGCGCCGCCGATCTCGGACTCGATACCGTGATCGTGGAGCGTTACGGCACGCTGGGCGGTGTTTGCCTCAACGTCGGCTGCATCCCCTCCAAGGCGCTCCTGCATGTTGCCGTCATGATCGAGGAAGCCGGGCATCTCTCCCGCGCCGGCGTCCGTTTCGGCGAGCCCGAAGTCGATCTCGACCAACTGCGCGCCCACAAGGACGGCGTGGTCGGGAAACTCACCGCCGGCCTCGCCGGCATGGCAAAAGGGCGCAATGTCCGGCATCTGCAAGGCGTCGGCCGGTTCCTCGACGCAAACCATCTCGAAATCGCCGCCGCCGACGGCAAGAAGCAGGTGCTGAAATTCGCCCGGGCCATCGTCGCCGCCGGTTCGAGCGCCGTGAGGCTCCCTTTCATGCCGGAAGACGAGCGCATCCTGGATTCCACCGGCGCACTGGCTCTGGCTGCGATCCCGAAGAAAATGCTCGTCATCGGCGGCGGCATCATCGGGCTGGAAATGGCGACGGTGTACAGCGCCCTGGGCGCGCGCATCACCCTGGTGGAACAGGGTGACGGCCTCATGCCCGGCGCGGACCGCGACCTCGTCAAGGTATGGGAAAAGAAAAACGCCCATCGTTTTGACCGCATCTTGCCCGGCACCGGCGTCACGGACGCCCGGGCCGGGGCGGACGGTATCGAAATCACTTATTCCAACGCGGAAAAAGAAACTTTCGACCGCGTGCTCGTCGCCGTGGGCCGCATCCCCAATGGCAGGGCGATCGCCGCCGAAAAGGCGGGCATCGCCCTCACCGGGCGCGGCTTCATCGCCGTCGACAACCAGCAGCGCACCAACGTGCCGCACATCTTCGCCATCGGCGACATCGTCGGCAACCCGATGCTCGCCCACAAGGCCGTGCATGAAGGCCACGTCGCCGCCGAAGCCGCCGCGGGCCGGAAATCCGCTTTCGATGCCCTGCAAATCCCCAGCGTTGCCTACACCCATCCCGAAATCGCCTGGGCGGGCCAGACCGAAACCCGGCTCAAGGCCGAAAACCAGCCATTCCGGAAAGCCGTCTTCCCCTGGGCAGCCAGCGGTCGCGCCATCGCCAACGGCGCGGAAGAAGGTTTCACCAAGCTCCTCTTCGATCCGGAAACCCACCGCCTCCTCGGCGGCGCCATCGTCGGCGCGAACGCGGGAGATCTGATCGGCGAAATTTGCCTGGCTATCGAAATGGGCGCAACCGCGACCGACATCGGCAAAACCATCCACCCGCACCCGACTCTGTGCGAATCCATCGGCATGGCGGCGGAAGTGGCGGAAGGCGTCTGCACGGATCTGCCGCAGGCAAGGAAGCGCTGACGCGGGGCGCGCCCATCACGCCCTTTTGAACACCACCGCGGGCACTGATAGACTATGCCGGTTTTCCGGGCAGGTTTTCTTGCCTTCCGCGGAGCATCGGTACAGCCAGCTTCCGCGGTATATCCTTGTCTCTTCCCTGCCCATGCCCTGGTGAGCACTCGTGAACCCGAACCTTGCCCGTTTGCAACCCTACCCTTTCGAGAAACTGCGCCGTCTGCTCGCGGACAACGTTCCCCCCGCCCATCTCGAACCGATCCAGCTCTCGATCGGCGAGCCGCAACACCTCACGCCCCGGTTCATCGGCGAGAAGCTCGCCGCCCATCTCGGCGGCCTTTCCGCCTTCCCCGCCACGCTGGGCAGTCAGGATCTGCGCGAGTCGATCGCAATCTGGCTGACGTGGCGTTACGGCCTGCCGCCAATCAACCCCGCCACCCAGGTCATCCCGGTCAACGGCACGCGAGAGGCGCTGTTCGCCATCGCGCAATGCGTGATCGACGGCAGCCGGCCGCGAGCCAAGGTGATTTGCCCCAATCCGTTCTACCAGATCTACGAAGGCGCCGCCCTGCTCGCCGGCGCCACGCCGGTCTTCGTCAACAACCTGCCCGGACGCGGCTTCGTCGATCATCTCGCGGCCCTGCCGGAGGCGACGCTGGCTGAAACACAACTGCTTTACGTGTGCTCGCCGGGCAACCCGACCGGGCGGACGCTACGGCTCGAAGAGTGGCAATGCCTGTTCGATCTCTCCGAGCGCCACGGCTTCGTGATCGCCTCCGACGAAGGCTACAGCGAAATCTATTTCGACGAGGACGTCCGCCCCATCGGCGCCCTCGAAGCGGCCCACAGGCTGGGGCGCCGCGGTTACAAGAACATCATCATGTTCACCAGCCTCTCGAAACGCTCGAACGCGCCGGGCCTGCGCTCGGGGTTCGCGGCCGGCGATGCGCGCATCCTCGAAAACTTCCTCCTCTACCGCAGCTACCAGGGCAACCAGATGAGTCCGGCGGTGCAGGCGGCCTCGGCGGCGGCCTGGGGCGACGAAACGCATGTGGCCGAAAACCGCCATCTCTACCGCGAAAAATTCGACCGCATCGTACCGATGCTCGCCTCCCGCCTCGATGTCCGGCGACCGGAGGCCGGTTTCTACCTGTGGGCGCGCGCGCCGATCCCCGATACCGACTTCGTCCGCCGCCTCCACGCTGAATATAATGTGACCGTGCTGCCGGGCAGCTTCCTTGCCCACGAGGTGGACGGCATCAATCCAGGCGCAGGTTTCGTGAGAATCGCCCTGGCTGCCGCCTACGACAAATGCATCGAAGCCGCCGAACGCATCGCGGCCTTCTGCCAGAGACTCTGACCAACGCTCTTCCCAGGGAACCCTTTCATGCAAGACCTCCAGAAAATCATCGACACCGCTTTCGACAACCGCGCCGACCTGTCGCCGGGCAGCGCCCCCGCCGAAGTGCGCGACGCGGTCGAGGCCGTCATCGCCGGGCTGGACGCCGGCACCCTGCGCGTGGCCGAGAAAAAAGACGGGCAATGGATCGTCAATCAATGGGTCAAGAAAGCGGTGCTGATTTCCTTCCGCCTGCGCGACAACGAAGTCTCCGGCGCGGGCGGCCTCGGCTTTTTCGACAAAGTGCCCACCAAGTTCGGCGATTACACCCCGGAGCAGTTCCGCGCCGGCGGTTTTCGCGTCGTGCCGCCGGCCGTGGCGCGGCGGGGAAGCTTCATCGGCAGGAACGTGGTGCTGATGCCCTCCTACGTGAACATCGGCGCGCGGATCGATGAAGGCACGATGGTCGATACCTGGGCCACCGTCGGCTCTTGCGCCCAGATCGGCAAGAACGTGCACCTCTCCGGCGGCGTCGGCATCGGCGGCGTGCTCGAACCCGTGCAGGCCGGGCCGGTGATCGTCGAAGACAACGTATTCATCGGCGCGCGCTCCGAGGTGGTCGAAGGCGTCGTCATCGAAGAAAACGCGGTGCTCTCGATGGGGGTATACATCGGCCAGAGCACCAAAATCTACGACCGCGAAAGCGGCCACATCCACTATGGCCGCGTACCGGCCGGATCGGTAGTAGTTCCGGGCTCCCTGCCCTCGGGCGATGGAAAATACAGCCTGTACTGCGCCATCATCGTCAAGAAAGTAGACGCCCAGACCCGGGCCAAGACTTCGATCAACGATCTGCTGCGCGCCTGATCTTCGCGGTCGACCGCTCCCCAGGGGATTTCATGGTTTTTGAAAAGCTGTTCTCGCTCATGGCCGAGAAACAGGCATCAGACATTTTCATCACTGCCGGCGCGCCGATCCACATCAAAATCCACGGCGTCTCCGTCCCGGTCAACCAGCAGATCATGGAACCGGCCATGATCCAGAAGATGGCCTACGAGATGATGACGCCCGAGCAGATCGAGCGTTTCGAGCGCGAGCGCGAGTTCAACCTTTCCTTCGGGCGTCACGATCTCGGCAATTTCCGCATCAACGTCTTCTGGCAGCGCAACTCGGTGGCGATCGTGGTGCGCTTCATCCAGAGTCTCATCCCGAGCATCGACTCGCTGGGACTGCCGGCGATCCTCAACGAACTGGTGCTGGACAAACGCGGCCTGGTGCTGGTCGTCGGCGCCACCGGCTCGGGCAAATCGACGACGCTGGCTTCGATGGTCGACTACCGCATCCGCAACCGCACCGGCCACGTGCTCACGGTCGAAGACCCGATCGAGTTCCTTTTCCGGCACAACAAGTCCATCGTCAATCAACGCGAAGTCGGCATCGACACCCATAGCTGGCACAACGCCCTGCGCAATGCGATGCGGCAGGCGCCGGACTGTATCCTGATCGGAGAAATCCGCGACCGCGAAACCATGCAGGCGGCGCTGGCTTATTCGCAGACCGGCCACCTCTGCCTGGCGACCCTGCACGCCAACAACGCCTACCACGCCCTGAACCGGATCGTGAACTTCTTCCCGCTCGAAAACCGGGATCTGCTCTATCTCGACCTCTCGGTGGCGCTGCGCGCCATCGTCTCGCAACGCCTGGTGAAAAAGCGCGACGGAACGCGCATCCCCGCGGTGGAAATCCTGATGAACACCCGCCACATCGCCGATCTCATCCAACTGGGCCAGCTTGGCGGCATCAAGGAAGCGATGGAACAAAGCCTCGCGCCCGGTTCGCAGACTTTCGAGCAAGACCTCTACCACCTCTACCAAAAAGACCTCATCGCCCTGGAAGAAGCCCTCGCCAACGCGGACTCGCCCACCAACCTGCACTGGCTCATCAACAACGGCGGCGCCAATGCCCTGCGCAAACAAAAACCTGACAACGATGCTCTCACCGTGCCCGATTTCGGGCAGGATCACCCCGAAACATCGTTTCTCGCCTTTACCCTCAACACGGACAACTGAAGAACCGCGCCGCGCGCGGGCATGACCGCAGCGTATGTTTTCCGGCAATCCCACCCTGTCGCTGGCTACCGAACTGATCGCGCGCCCCTCCCTCACCCCGGAAGACGGCGGCTGTCTCGAACTGCTCGCCGCCCGTCTCGCGCCGATGGGCTTTCGCCTGGAGCGCCTAGACCGCGGCACCGTGCGCAACCTGTGGGCGCGCCGCGGCAACGCGGCCCCCGTCGTCTGCTTCGCCGGCCACGTCGACGTCGTCCCGGGCGGGCCGGAAAACGCCTGGTCAAGTCCGCCCTTCCAGCCGGAAATCCGCGCCGGCCACCTTTACGGGCGCGGCGCCGCCGACATGAAAACCTCGCTCGCCGCCTTCGTCACCGCGATCGAAGCCTTCGTCGCCGCCCATCCGGATCATCCCGGCAGCATCGCCGTGCTGCTCACCTCCGACGAAGAAGGCGCCGCCATCGACGGCACGGCGAAAGTGGTCGAAGCCTTGCGCGCGCGCGGCGAGCGGCTCGACTACTGCATCGTCGGCGAGCCGACCTCCGGCGCGCGCTTCGGCGACACGATCAAGAACGGGCGGCGCGGGTCGCTGTCCGCCACCTTGCGGGTACGCGGCCAACAAGGGCATGTCGCCTACCCGCAGCGCGCCCGCAACCCCATCCACACCCTCGCGCCGGCGCTGGCTGAACTCGTCGCCGCCTCCTGGGACGAAGGCGACGAATTCTTCCCGCCCACATCCTGCCAGGTCTCCAACATCCATGCCGGCACGGGCGCCAACAACGTCATCCCCGGCGAATGCGAAGTCCTGTTCAACTTCCGCTTCGCCCCGATCTCCAGCGCCGACAGCCTCAAGACCCGCAGCGAGGAAATTTTCCGGCGTCACGGCCTCGATTACGACATCGACTGGCAACTTTCGGGCCGGCCCTTCCGCACCGGACGCGGCCCCCTGCTCGCGGCGCTGGCCGCGGCGATCCATGCCACGACCGGCATCGAACCCGCGCTCTCGACCGATGGCGGCACCTCGGACGGTCGCTTCATCGCCGACATCTGCACCGAAGTGGCCGAATTCGGCCCGATCAACGCTACCATCCACAAGATCGACGAATGCATTGCCGTCGAAACCATCGCCGCGCTGGCTGAAATCTACCAGCGCGTCCTGAACCAACTTCTGGCTGGAGAAACCGCATGAGCGCCGAAAAACACCCGCGTCGGGAAGACTGCGATTGCGACGACTGCCCGCCCGATCACGAAGACGAAAGCGGACAGGAAAGCGCCCCTCCCGACGAGCTCATCACCGTGCGCGACTGGCTGCGCTATGCGGTCAGCCGCTTCAACCGCGCCGACATCCACTGCGGCCAGGGCGTCGACAACACCTACGACGAAGCGGCGTGGCTGATCCTCGCCACCCTGGCGCTGCCGCCCGATCGGCTCGAACCCTTTCTCGATGCCTGCCTCCCCGGCGACGAACGGCTGGCGCTGTTCAAGAACATCGGCTACCGCGCCGACGAGCGCATCCCCACCGCCTACCTCGTCAACGAAGCATGGCTCGGCGGCTACCGTTTCTACGTCGACGAACGGGTGATCGTGCCGCGCTCCTATTTCGCCGAACTGCTCGCGGACAGCCTCGCCCCCTGGATCCAAGACCCGGAAACCGTCACCAGCGCGCTCGATCTGTGCACCGGCTCCGGCTGCCTCGCGGTAATGATGGCCGACGCCTTTCCCAATGCCGACATCGTTGCCGCCGATCTCTCCCCCGAGGCGCTCACGGTGGCGCAAAGGAACATCGACGATTACGCGCTCGACGAGCGCATCGAACTCGTACAGAGCGACGTATTCGGCGCGCTTGCCGGGCGGCTGTTCGACGTCATCCTCTGCAACCCCCCCTACGTCACCGCCGAAGCCATGGCAAACCTGCCTCCCGAGTATCTGCACGAGCCGGCGCTGGCTCTCGCCGCCGGCGAAGACGGCCTCGACGTGGTGCGCCGCCTGCTTGCCGAGGCCGCGAAGCATCTTCATCCGCAAGGCATTCTCGCGGTCGAAGTCGGCCACAACCGTCATCTGGTCGAAAACGCCTTCCCTGGCTTGCCGTTCGAGTGGCTATCGACCCGCGGCGGCCTGGACGGCGTCTTTCTACTGCGGCGGGAAGACCTGCCCTGACCGGCAACCCGCCGACATGGCTGGTTGGCGTGGCCTGACGTCTGCTGGAATGAAGGGTGAGCCTTTCATTTAGCGATGACCGATGAAGTACCAATTACCGCCAAACGGCTCTATTTCGGTGCCCAATTCACCCGCATCACGGAACTGTTCTGGCTTGCCTCCATCTGGAACCCATAGGAATCCCGAGTAATTATCAAGAATGCCGCGGAAAGTGAAGAAAAATACGTAAGGGTTACTGGAGGAGCCTTCGACAATAATTTCGTCGCCCCCCATAGAAAGACCAGAATTTTTTGGAAGAGCGATCAGTTTGGCGCTGTGTGCGACGTTAGGCCTGAAGGTGCCTGACTTTACCTTTGCTACCACTTGCTCTCGCGCCGACAAATTCAGGTGGAAATTGGCATATAGCCAAAGCCGGGTGAATGGGACAAAGAAAGCAACAAGTAGCGTGCAGATTGTAACAATCAATGGGGCAAAGGCATATGCACCTTTGCTCCTGTTGCGATAGGCATGTGCGACCGCCAAAACCGCTGACAGCATGACAGGGAACCAAGCCAGCCCGAGCAAAGGCACGCCCAGAAACGGTGTAAGGGCGTCGATAACGTTCCATTGAAAGACAAGGGCGATTAACAACACAAGCGCCGAAATGAAGCTGAAACACAGCGCCATGCTCATTGGTGTTGATTGAATTGTCATAAGTGTGCAAGTAGAAAAACAGTTCCCTGAAAAGACGTTAAGTATATAACTCCTTTTTGGCTTTTTGGCAGAGAAAATAATCTACGTTACCCTCATGCGCACCACAGTATGCACATGGGGCAATGCTCGTGAGCTTGATCTCGCCGATGCCCGATTGCATAATTGCCCCTGCTTCAGAATCCAGCCCATATCATATTATGCAATTTGTCCTGCAAGAGATAAATCAAGCCATTCCCCAAGCCTCTGAAACAAATAAGCGCCCCAACGAAAATAGTTGATCTTCATTACTGTGAAATACCGCATATCCCTG
>JAIRNL010000166.1 GCA_031258035.1 Azoarcus sp.
TGGTGCCCCGAAGAGGACTTGAACCTCCACGCCTTGCGGCACTTGATCCTAAGTCAAGCGTGTCTACCAGTTTCACCATCGGGGCAGGATTCGCGGATTCTATCCGTTCGATTCCTTCCCTCCAAGCTCCCGCGTTTTCGATACGAAACTGCCAAGGCCCGACGATTCGCTATACTGCACCCTGATTCCCGTCCAGGTGCGCTCCTCTCCGTCATGCCCATAGATCATTACGAAAATTTTCCGGTCGCCTCCCTGCTCTTGCCCGCCCGCCTGCGGGAGCCGGTCGAAGCCATCTATACCTTCGCCCGCAGCACCGATGACATCGCCGACGAAGGCGACGCCACCGCCGAACAGCGCCTGAAACAGCTCGATGCCTACCGCGGCGCGCTCGATGCCATCGGCACGGAAGGCGTGGCGGCGGCGCGCGGACTGCCACCGCTTTTCGCCCGCCTCATCCGCAGCATCATCGGCCACAACCTGCCGCTGAAACCCTTCTACGACCTGCTCGACGCCTTCCGCCAGGATGTCACGAAGAATCGTTACGAAGACTTCAACGAACTCGCCGACTATTGCCGCCGCTCGGCCAACCCCGTCGGACGCCTGCTGCTTACGCTGTACGGCGCAGCCTCGCTCGAAAACTTCCCGCTCTCCGACTGCATCTGCACCGGCCTGCAACTGGCTAACTTCTGGCAGGACGTGGCGCTCGACTGGAAAAAGGGACGCATCTACTTGCCGCGCCAGGATCTCGCCCGCTTCGGCCTCCAGGAAGAAGACATCGCCGCCTCCCGCTGCGACGAACGCTGGCAAGCCCTGCTCGCCTTCGAGGTGGCGCGCGCGCGCGCCACGCTCGCCGCGGGCGCGCCGCTCGCCCGCCGCCTGCCGGGCCGCATCGGCTGGGAACTGCGCCTGATCGTGGCGGGGGGGCTGCGCATCCTCAAGCGCATCGAAGCCGCCGGCTACGACGTTTTCGCCCACCGCCCGCAACTCGGGCTCGTCGACAAGCTGGCTGTCACGTGGCATGCCCTGAACTATCCGCGCCCACGCGCATGACCCCGCAGCAATACTGCCAGGACAAGGCCGCAGCCAGCGGATCGAGCTTCTACTACAGTTTCATGTTCCTCGATCCGGCGCGGCGGCAGGCCATCACCGCACTCTATGCCTTTTGCCGTGAAGTCGATGACGTGGTCGATGAATGCCGCGATCTGGCGCTCGCCCAGCGCCGGCTCGACGAGTGGCGGCAGGAAATCGACCGCGTCTTCGCGGAAGCCGCAACCCACCCGGTCGGTCTGGCTTTGCAGGAAGTGCGCGAACGTTCCTGGCTCGCGCGCGAGCGCCTCCACGAAATCATCGACGGCATGGCGATGGATCTGCGCAACAGCCGCTATCCCGATTTCCCCGCCCTGCAAAACTACTGCTACCACGTAGCCAGCACGGTCGGACTGTTGGCGGCCGGCATCTTCGGCCACGACGACCCGCGCACGCCCGATTACGCCCACGACCTCGGCATCGCCTTCCAACTCACCAACATCATCCGCGATGTCGGCGAAGACGCCCGCCGTGGCCGCATCTACCTGCCGGTCGACGAATTACAACGTTTCGGCGTCCCCGCCGCCGATCTGGACGCCGCCCGCTACAGCGACGAGTTCCGCGCCCTGATGGCTTTCCAGGCCGAACGCGCGGAATCCTTCTACGAGCGGGCGCTTGCCAAACTCCCCGCCGTGGATCGCAAAAGGCAGCGACCGGGACTCATCATGGCGGCGATCTACCGCAACCTGTTGCGCAAGATCGCCCGGGACGGCTTTCCCGTGCTCGACCGCCGCAACACGCTCCCCCCCCTGCGCAAAGTCTGGCTCGCCGGACTGACCTGGCTGAAAGGCTGAAACGGTGAAACGCGAAGCCGCCATCATCGGTGCCGGCTACGCCGGCCTCGCCTGCGCGGTCGAACTGGCTCGCCAGGGCGTCGAAGTCACCGTGTTCGAGCGTTCCCGCACTCTGGGCGGCCGGGCGCGCGTGGTGCGCAAGGACGGCTGGACGCTCGACAACGGCCAGCATCTGCTGCTCGGCGCCTACAGCGAATTCACCCGCCTGCTGCGCCTCACCGGCGTTTCGCCGCGCCTGCTCGAACACCTGCCGCTCACCGTCTGCATCCCCAGGCAACTGCACCTGCGCGCCGCCGCCCTGCCCGCTCCGATCCATCTGGCTGTAGGGCTCGCCCGCGCGCGCGGCCTGAACTGGTTCGAGCGTTTTTCCCTGCTCGCGCTGTTGCGCCATCTCAAAAGGCGGCGCTTCCAGCTTCCCGCCACGACGACCGTCGTCGACCTGCTCACCGCCTGTAGCCAACCCGCGAAGCTGCGCAACCTGGTGTGGGAGCCGCTGTGCGTGGCCGCGCTCAACACCCCCGTTCATGAAGCCTCGGCCCAGATCTTCGCCAACGTCCTGCGCGACACCCTGATGGCATCGGCCGGCGCCAGCGAGATGCTGATCCCCCGCGTCGATCTCTCCGAGCTTTTCCCCGTGCCGGCAGCCAGATACCTCGCCACCCGCGACGGACGCCTCTTCACCGGCAACGCCATCGCCGCCATCACGCCGGAGGGCACACGCTTTCGCCTCGACGGCGACCCCGGCGAACACGCATGGCCGCAAGTCGTCATCGCCACCGCGCCACACCACGCCGCCCCCCTGCTCGCCTCCACCGGCGCCTGCGCCGAAGTTGCGGCCCAGATCGCCGCCCTGCCCGCCGAACCGATCGCCACGGTCTATCTCGCCCTCGGCGCCGGCGTGCGCCTGCCCGCGCCGATGATCGGCCTGGGCAGCGGCCCGGCGCAGTGGGTCTTCGACCGCGGCCAATGCGGCGGGCCCGACGGGCTGCTCGCCGCGGTCATCAGCGTCTGCCGCGAAACCGGCGCGCAAAACCACGATGCCCTGATCGCCGCCGTCCTTGCCCAGCTCGAACGCGAACTCGACCGCCGCCTGCCCAAGACACAGTGGGCACGGGTCATCGTCGAAAAACGCGCGACCTTCGCGTGCCGCCCCGGACTTTCCCGCCCCGGCATCGCCACGCCGCTGCCGGGGCTGTGGCTGGCTGGGGATTACATCGAAAGCGACTATCCGGCCACGCTGGAAGCCGCCGTGCGCGCGGGCCTCGGCTGCGCGCGGCGCATCGTGGCCAGCTTCGCGCGCTGATCCCGCGCGCGATACACGCTCACACGACCTGATAGACGCGCAGATCGAAGCTCTTGCCCCTCAGCGCGCTGGCCAGCGGCTTCAGCTTGTGGGCGACGGCGCCTTTCGCCATGACGAACAGCGGATCATCGTCTTCCAGGCTGCCCACGGGGCCGACGAGGCGGATCGCCTCCCCACGGCGCACCGGGTCGCAGGCGAACAGTTCGCGGGCGGCGCGGCCATCGTCCACCTGGGCAATGTCGGGACTATTCGACAAAGTGGCGATCCCGATTTCGATCCAGGATCTCGAAACCCGTACCCGGCGCACGATCCCGATATGCCACCGCGTTCCGCCCTCGGGACAGAACGCGACCAGGTCGCCGGCCGCCGGCACGCCGCCCTGGGCGCTGGCTGCAACGACCGCCCCCACGCCGCTGCGGCTCAGGTCGGTGATTCGCCAGCTTCCCGTGCCCATGGCAACCGCTTCCGGCGCATCGTCGCGCAAAAGGCTCCTGGTTTCATCGTAACCGCCCACCAGGCTCAGACGGGCATCGAAAAGATGGCGCCGGAAACGCCGCGTCGGCGGGCTGGACGACCACTGTCGGCGCAAATGGGCCACGGCGCGCCGCAACACGGCCAGATCCGTATTCTCCAATCCGGACGGACGCTGCCCATGGGTCAGTTCGCCATGAATATCGGCCAACATATCCGCCGCCGGCACGGTCACGAAACACCAGCCGGCGAAAGGCCGCGACCGCGCCAGCCGCACCGGCACGCCGCCCTGCGCCACATCGACCCCGTAAAGCGCGTCCTCCGTGTGCTCGCGCGCCAGAAGCAGGCTCGGCAGCACCAGATCAATCAACTGCGCGATGGCGAAGCCCGCCTTCAACGTTTGCTGATCCAGCGCCGCGGCATGATAGGCGAGCGCCCGCAGGTATTCGCGCGCCACCGTCTCGCCCTCGCCCGTCACCGGCGAATCCCCACTGCCATGGGCGATGACGAACAGCTCCCCGAGACAGGCCCACGACCCGGCATCGGGCGCGTGGCGGTCGACGAGATCCCACCTGAGAACCTCGGCGGCGGCCCGCGCCAGCACTACCGCGGGCACCAGACCCGGCCCGGCCCGCCCGGCGGCCTGCAAGGCATCGCAGACCTCGCGCATCGACAGCCGCGCCACCTCCGACCACTGCGACCGATCCGGCCCGGTTTCCCGCTCGGGACAAAGCAGCGCAAGCGCATCGAGAAAACCCCCCAGGGCGGCGGCGGCCCGCTCCGCCATGGGAACCCCTGGATTCTCCAGATGCAGATCCGCGATATACATCTTCGCCGCCGCCGTGATCCCCTCGGCGCGATCGAACCGCACCGGGTGCCTGTCGCCGCTGCCGGGAACCCGGTCGGCGGGCTCGCCCATATCCTGTATCACCATTTCTCACTCCCACACGACAATCCGCGCCCCCGATAAAAGATAGAATCCAGCGGATTCCACCGGGAGCCGCAGTGAAACAATACCTAGACCTGATGCGCCACGTCCTCGGACATGGCGACAAAAAAACAGACCGTACCGGAACCGGCGCCCTGTCGGTCTTCGGCTGGCAGATGCGCTTCCCGCTTCAGGCGGGGTTTCCCCTGCTCACCACAAAAAAACTCCATACACGCTCGATCATCCACGAATTACTGTGGTTCTTGCAAGGCGACACCAACATCCGCTACCTCAACGATAACGGCATCTCGATCTGGGACGAGTGGGCGGACGAAACCGGCGAACTGGGCCCGATCTACGGCAAGCAGTGGCGACGCTGGGAAAGCGCCGACGGCCGCGGCATCGACCAGATCGCCGCGCTCATCGACGGCCTCAGGCGCGACCCGGACTCCCGCCGCCACCTCGTCACGGCGTGGAACCCCGGCGAAATCGGGCGCATGGCCCTGCCCCCCTGTCACGCGCTGTTCCAGTTCCATGTCGCCAACGGTAAATTGTCATGCCAACTTTACCAGCGCAGCGCCGATATTTTCCTCGGCGTGCCGTTCAACATCGCCTCCTATGCGCTGCTGACCCTGATGACGGCGCAAGTGTGCGGCTACCGGCCCGGCGACTTCATCTGGACGGGCGGCGATTGCCACCTGTATCTCAACCATCTCGAACAGGCCCGCGAACAACTCGCGCGCGCCCCGCGCCCCCTTCCCGTCATGGCGCTCAACCCGGCGGTGGAAGACCTTTTCGCCTTCCGCTTCGAGGATTTCACCTTGCGCGGCTACGATCCCCATCCCCACATCAAGGCGCCGGTGGCCGTATGACCCCGCCCGCGCCCGAACTCATCCTGATCGCCGCCGTCGCCCGCAACGGCGTGATCGGGCGCGACGGCGCCCTGCCCTGGCGCCTGAAAGCCGACCTCGCCCGGTTTCGCGCGCTCACGCTTGGGCACCCGGTACTGATGGGGCGCAAGACCTGGGAATCGCTCGGCAAACCGCTGCCCGGCCGCCGCAATCTCGTACTCACCCGGCAGCCGGGCCACGTGGCGCAAGGAGCCGAAGCCTTCGCCTCCCCCGATGCGGCGCTGGCTGCCGTGGCGGAAGCGGCGCGCGTATTCGTGATCGGCGGCGCGGAAATCTACCGCGCCCTGCTACCGCGCGCGGACACCCTGCTCCTGACCGAAATCGACGCCGAAGTAGAAGGCGATGCCCGCTTTCCCGCCTTCGAGCACGCGAGGTTCAGGGAAATCTCGCGCGAGCGCCGCCCGGCTGACGCGGACAACGAATACGCGGTGGAATTCGTCGAATATCGACGCCA
>JAIRNL010000192.1 GCA_031258035.1 Azoarcus sp.
CCGGTCATGACCACTTCGCTTGGCATCTCGCGCTGGAAGAATCTGCGCCAGGTCAATGACTGCGGCCACCGCGCCGCTGGCCGTTATCCGGGGCTGATGTACTGGGACTACAACTGGCGCAAGGGCGGCGGCTCGGCGCGCACGGTCGAGATCAGCCGACGCGAGAACTTCTACCGGCAGGAATATTGCGGCTGCGTCTACTCGCTGCGGGATGCAAACTGCCACCGCGTGGAAAACGGTCGCGAGCGCATCCGGGGCGGGGTGAGGCACGATGACGGCGAAGACCCGCCGGATCAAAGCCCCCGCGCCCACGCTGGCCGAAGTGGCGCGGACGCCGGCGCTTCGATGGCGGCGGATAACTGCGCCAGCAGCTTTTCCTTGTCCTGCGGCAAGTTGCCGCGCAGCGACAACCAGTTGGACGAGTGATCGCTGCGGAAAATCGTGCGCTCCAGCGCCAGCCGGCCGATGAATTGCGCCATCTCGCGCAGCAGGCCGGGAACGTCGAGCGGCGACCACTCCGGGAAAGCCGTCCGGAAGCGCCGCTCGCCATTGGGAAAGCTCACCACCAGCGTTGCCAGGAACTCAGGTTGCGTGGCGTTGGCGAGATCGGCGGAGCGGCAGGCATGGGCCGCGCTGTGATGCACGCCGCCCAGACCGTTGAGGATCATCACCGAGCGGGCGATACCCGCATCGCGGAGCTTGTCCAGGGCCTCCACGGTGCCGGCGAAAGTCTCGCCCTTGTCGATGCGCGCCAGCACCGTGTCGTCGCCCGATTCCGCCCCCACGTAGGCGAGTTTCAGGCCGGCATCAGCCAGCTCCTTCAGTTCCGGAACACTTTTTTTCCGCAAATTGCGGGGCAGGCAATAAGACGACACCCGTTGCACGGCGGGCAGGTGTTCGCGGATCGCGGCCAGCGTCGAGAGTAGACGCCGGGTCGGCAAGACCATCGCGTCGCCGTCAGCCAGGAAAACCCGGCGCACCGCCCGCCCGTGGGGATGTTTGCCCAGCCACCGGAGGCTTTCCAGCACTTCCGCTTCGTCGCGGGCGCGGAATTTCTTCTGCGGCGCGGTATACATCTCGCAAAAAATGCAGCGATTCCAGGAACACCCGTTGGTCACGGGCAGGATCAACGACCCGGCCTCGCTTGGCGGACGGTAAACAGGTTCGATGTAGCGGAGGGGAAAATCACGCATGCGAGAAGATCTGCAAGGTCGATGCGTTGCTGGCTCTGGGATTTTGCCATTTCCGCGCCACGCGCGGATGGCGTCGCGGCCATGGCCGCGAATATTTATCCCGTCGCCTCCCGCAGGATGAGCGGATGGCGACCGACATCCTCCTCCGCTCCCGCGTACCTGGCCATGACATTCCAACGATAACCCGGCACCGGATGCTGGAAGATTGGCACCAGGTTTACGGTCGTTTTATACAGAACGATATAAATACTAGTTACACCATATTAAAAACTGGCTAGAATGACGAACGTCATGGCTTACCACTTCCCCCGCCCCGTTCTAGCCAGCCAGTACGCCGCCGCGATGATGGGCGAAACCCCCTTCACCGACGCCCCGAACGGTCTTTTCCTGGCTGCCCCGCGTCGCACGGGAAAGTCGACCTTCCTGCAACTGGATTTGCGTCCGGAACTGGAACGGCGCGGGGTACTCGTCATCTATGTCGATCTGTGGGCAAACCAGGATTACGAACCCTCTGAACTCATTGCCATCACCGTCGCGGAAGCGCTGGAGGCGCATCGCGGCCTGCTGCACAGGGCCGCCAAGGCAACCGGCGTGGAAAGCATCGCCGTCGCCGGTATCAGGTTCGATACCGACAAGATCGGCAAAAAAAGCGGCACAACCCTTCACGCCGCGTTGCACGCCTTGCAACAGGTTGAAAAGCGCCCGATTGCCTTCATTATCGACGAAGCGCAACACACCCTGAAAACCGAAGCGGGCAACACCACCATGAAGGCGCTCAAAAGTGCCCGCGATCAAATGAACGGCCCCAGCCAGCACGGACTGATGCTCGTCATGTCCGGTTCAGACCGTGACAAGCTGATGCGCCTGGTTAACAACCACGATGCGGCTTTTTTCGGCTCTACGGTACGAGACCTTCCCCCGCTCAGCCAGGATTTCATCGCGGCCATAGCCGCGTTGGTGGAGGCGCAACACCACGCATTGCAACCCGTCGATGTAGGAAAGATGAGTCAGGCGTTCCAGCTTTTCGGACATCGCCCGCAATTTTTCATGCAGGCGATCGGGGACATGCTGAGTCCACTTGCCGATCGAGGCGGACGTTTTGAAGATCGCCTGTTGGACGCCGCAAGGCAGCAACAAAGCGCGGACGAAGCGCAAATGGCGTCCGACTTCCTGAGCCTCTCGGCACTGCCTCGCGCGGTGCTGTGGCGAATACTGGAGAAAGGCGCGCGCTTTCGGCCCTACGATGCTGCCGCCCTCGCTTTCTACCAGAACGTGATCGGCAAGAAAATATCACCGCCGCTGGTCAAAAGCGCCCTCGATACCTTGCGCGACCGGACGCCGCCGCTTGTCTGGAAATCCGCGCGCGGTGAGTACGCGGTCGACGACTTGTCGATGCACCATTGGTATGAGAGGCACCGTGACGCCGGGACATGGCCGCCCGGCTCCGGCTGAAAGAGAAAGGCGGCCATGCCATAACGATATGGCGTGCGTTGCCCGTTGCATGATCCGTTTGCGCCCTTCCTGCCTCAAGCTTTCAACCGTCGCACTTTTGTGACGATTTTTGCTGCTGCCTCTTGATCGGTATGTTGCCCCCGCGTAGGCGTCGCGGCTATAGCCGCGAATACTTATCCCGTCGCCCCCGGCTTTTTTCCACCGGATACTTGCGGGCGTTCTTGGCGAGCTTGTGCCGCAGCGCCTCGCCGAGGTCGATGCCGGCCCTGTCGGCGGCGAGCAGCAGATAGGCGAGCACATCGGCGCATTCGTCGGCGAGCGCCTCGCGGCCCGTGGCATCGTGGGGCAGGGCTTCCACTTCGGCGTCGCTTTTCCACTGCGTCAGTTCCAGCACTTCGCCGGCTTCCAGGCAAAGCGACACAATCAAATGCTTGAGGCCGTGGAACTGCACCCAGTCGCGCTCGTCCCGGAAGGCAAGCACGGCGCGGGTCAGATCCGCCAGGGTTTCGGGCATGGGGGAGGCTCCTCGTCGAAAACAGGAAACGATCGCCTCAGCGATCCGCGCGCCGGAATCCCAGCTCCGCCGAAATCTCCCCCGCGCACGCCAGGAGGAGCGCGCGCGCATGCGCAAGGGCGCCGGGCGCCTGCATGATGGCATCCGGGCCGGAAAGATTGGCGGCGGCGACGATTTGCCCCCGGTGGTCGCGGATGGGCGCGGCGATGGCCGTGGAATAGTCGGAGCGGCTCACCGCCCAGCCGTTGTCCCGGTCGTCCTTCAGGAGAATCTGGAGTTCGGGAAAGGTTTTCGGCGCGGGCGGCGGGTAGTCGTCGAGGCGGATGTTGCGGTACAGGGCGTGCAGTTCGTCGTCGGAAAGATCGGCGAGCAGGATGCGGCCCAGCGCCGAGCAATGGCAGGGCAGGCGGCTGCCGATGGGGATGTTTACCGTGAGCCGTTGTTGCGCGAAGGCGCGGTAGATATAGACGGCGTCGGTATGTTCGCGGATGGCGAGGTGACAGGACAGCGAAGTGCGGTCGCGCAGGGCGTTGAGCCAGGGCATGGCGATTTCGGTGACATCGCGGCTGGCCAGCCAGGTGAAACCGCCCGAGACCACGCGCGGCCCGAGTTCGTAAGTGGTCTTGGCGACCTTGCGCAGGTAGCCGCGTTCGGCCAGGGTCTGCACGATGCGGTAGATCGCCGATTGCGTCAGGCCGAGGCGCCCGGCAATATCGGCCATCGACAGGGTGCGCTCGGCGGCGCTGAACATCTCGATGATGGACAGCCCCCGATCCAGCGCGGGGACGCGATAGTTGTTTCCGGTGTCGTCGTCCGATTTTTTCATTGCCGCGTCGCGCTCCTGCGAGAGTGGTTTGCCGCGGGCGGCGGCGGGCGTGGACGCCCGTCGCCGCCAGTCGATTGCCGGGGCCGCCGCCTCAGCGCGACAGGGATTCGGCAAGCCATTCGGCGAAAGGCCTGTCGTTTCCGGATTTGTCGTAAGCCCGAGCCAGATTGCTCCTGATCGCCTTTGCGTCCCGGTTCTTTTCGCCGTATTTGCCCGCCATGATCCGGTACGCCTTCAGGAGTTCGGGAAGCGCGCTGTCGTAGCTGCCCTGCGCGCGGTACGCTTCGCCGATGTTGCTGTAGGTGATGGCTGTGCCGGGGGCGTCCTCGCCCAGCGTCTTTTCCTGAATCGCCAACGCCTTGCGGTACCACTCCAGCGCGCTGGCTGCGTCGCCCTGATGGAAATACATCATGCCGACGTTGTTGTAGGTCGTGGCGGTGTTGATGTCCTGCGCCTTTTCGCTGATAGCCAGGTCTTTCCGGTACCACTCCAGGGCTTCCGCGTAATTGCGCTGGTTGTCGTGCAAAAGCGCGATGTTGTTGTAAGTCACTGCCGTATTGATGTCGTCCTTGCCCAGCGTCCGCTCCTGGATGGCGAGGGCCTTTTGCAACCAGCCCAACGCCTCCTGGTACTTCTTCTGGCTGCGGAGGGCTTCGCCGATGTTGTTGTAGGTCGTGGCGATGTTGTTGCGAACCTTGGCGATGTTGTCGCGTGTCTTGACCGTAT
>JAIRNL010000196.1 GCA_031258035.1 Azoarcus sp.
CGGGAAATCGTTCCGGCGGATGAAAGCATCAAACGTCCTGATGACGCCGGGGAAACCTCATGGCAATGCGCGGCCCGCGCGACAGGGCGAGGATGGACAGCGCGGCAATGGCAGCCACGAGAGCCAGCGCATCCCCCCACCGCGCATAGGGCGTGCTGCCCCGGTAGGCGGGGATTTCGATCTCCAGTATCCCGCGCGAGAACGCGGGCAGTGCCGCCGGCACGGAGCCGTCGGGAAGCACGAGGGCCGTCATGCCGGTGTTGGTGGAGCGCAGCATGGGACGACCGCTTTCCAGCGCGCGGGCGCGGGCAATCTGAAGGTGTTGCGGTTGGGCGAAGGAGTCGCCGTACCAAGCCAGGTTCGAGAGGTTGAGCATCAGCCCGGCTTGCGGCAGGCTGGAGATCAGCTCGGCGCCGAAAACGTCTTCGTAGCAGATGTTGAGGGCAATGCGTCGGCCGTGGAGCAGAAACGGCGCCTGTTCCCGCGCGCCTGGAATCTGCTGCGACATCGGCAGGTTTATCAGGCGATAGAACCAACCGAACAGGGGCGGCGAATATTCGCCGAAAGGCACGAGGTGACGTTTGGCGTAACGTTGCCCGCCGCCCGTCCCCAACGTGATCGCGGCGTTGCGGTAGTGGCCGTCCTCGCGGACGAACGCGCCGGTGATCAACGCGCCGCCGCGTTCGCCGACGAAACCAGCCAGCGTGTCGATGTAACCTTCGGGCAGCCAGTCGAGCGGAGACGGCAGGGCGGTTTCGGGCAAGACGACGACATCGCCGCGCGCCGCGCGCACCAGATCGGCGTTGATGCGCAGCAACTCGGCAAAGTGCGCCGGGTTCCATTTGAGCGACGGCGCGATATTGGGCTGCAACAGCGATACCGATAGCGGCTCCCCGTCGGGTTCGACCCAGGCGTGCCGCGCCAGCCCCCAGCCTCCGGCAAGGACGAGCGCGACCGCGGCAGCGGCGGGCAGCGCCGCCCGGCGCGCCTCGCCGCTTTTTCCCGCGCAAAGCGCCGCCAGGGCGGCGATGAACGCTGTCAGGGCGCCGACCCCATACACGCCAGCCAGCGCAAAATAGCCAGCCAGCGGGCTGGGAGGCGTCTGGGCATAGCCGATGGACAGCCACGGAAAGCCAGTGAGGAGCGTCCCGCGCAGCCATTCAGCCAGCAGCCACGCTGCGGCGAACGACAACCCTCGCCGCAGCGCCCCGCCGTGCCGCCAGCGCATGTACAGTGCGCCGGCCATGGCCGGGTAGAGCGCGAGGTAGGCGCAAAAAAGAAAAACAGCCAGCGCAGCCAGCAGCGGATGCATGCCGCCGTAGCGTTCGAGCACGACGTAGAGCCACGAGATGCCGCCGCCGAATGCCCCCAGCCCCCAGGCAAGGCCGAGGCCGAATCCGGCCCGCGCCGACTTCGCCCGCTCCAGCAGCGCCACCAGCAGCGCAAGACTGACGAACGCGAGCGGAAACCAGCCCAGTGGCGCGAAGGCAGGCACCGCGCCCGCGCCCGCGAGGGCCGCCGCGATGGCGGGCAGGGCGCGCGGGAATCGACTGCCCGTTTTTTGCGCATCCGGGGAAAGCGGCGGCGATTCTTTTTCCGGCGCGGGCCGCGGCATGGCGGGCGCATCGACCTTCATGCGGACGCTGCCTCGATGTCGGTTTCCGACAGCGTGTGGCCCCGGTCGACGAGCAGCGTATAGATGCGTCGGCCATCGGCGCGCAGCACCCGGAAGCGCAGGCCGTCGATGATGATCGCCTCCCCGTGGCGCGGCAGGCGTCCAAGGCGGCGAATGAGCAGGCCGCCGACGGTGTCTACTTCCTCGTCGCTGTACGCGGTGGCGAACGCGCCGTTGAAATCGCCGATCGTGGTGGTTGCCTTCACCCGGTAGCGACCGCCGTGGTCGGGCAGGATGTCGCCGCTGTCGTCGAAATCGTATTCGTCCTCGATTTCGCCGACGATCTGTTCGAGCACGTCCTCGATCGTCACCAGCCCAGCGACGCCGCCGTATTCATCGACCACGATCGCCATGTGATTGTGGCTCAGGCGGAATTCGCGCAGCAACACATTGAGCGGTTTCGATTCCGGGATGAACACGGCCGGGCGCATCATTTCGCGCAGGCTGAAGTCCTTGCCGGCGAAATAACGCAGCAAATCCTTGGCGAGAAGAATACCCACGACATCATCCTTGCCGTCGCCGACGACGGGGAAACGCGAATGCGCGGTTTTCACCGCGAATGCGGCAATCTCCGCCATGGAATCGTCGATGTGGAGCACGCTCATCCGCGAGCGCGGCACCATGATGTCGCGGACTCGCATGTCGGAGATTTGCAGGGCGCCCTCGATGATCGACAGGGCATCGGCATCGAGCAATGCCCGCTCATGCGCGGCGCGCAACAGGGCGACGAGTTCGTCGCGGTCTTCCGGCTCGGGGGCGAGGAGCGCCGAAAGGCGTTCCAGCAGGGAGGGCTTGTCGGCGGAAGAGTTGTTGCCGTCCATCACAGTCATGAAAAAATACGCGCCGCGTCAGGCATATGGATCGGCATAGCCCAATGTGCGCAAGATGTCGCGTTCGCGCGCTTCCATTCGTTCGGCATTATCCCTGTCGGTGTGGTCGAATCCTTGCAGGTGCAGCATGCCATGCACGACGAGATGCGCGAAATGGGCATCCATCGCCTTGCCCTGCTCGCGCGCCTCGCGCGCCACCACCGGCACGCACAGTACGAGATCACCGCGCAGGGGGGCATTGCCGTCGCCTTTTTCCTCGTCGTAGGAGAAAGTCAGGACATTGGTGGCGTGTTCCTTGCCCCGGTAACTCTGGTTCAGTTCGCGCCCTTCCTCTTCGCCGACCAGGCGCACGGCGGCCTCCACGTCGCGCAACAGCGCCGCCTGCGCCCAGCGCCGGATCTGGTGCTTTTTGGGCGCATTGAGCCGATCCGCGCCTTCGAGCGCCTTCTGCACGGCAAGGTTGAGCATCGGCGGCGTTTCCGTCGGCTCGGCGTGATCGACCGGGAGCGGGTCGTGGTGTATGTCCACCCGCAGGTTGATGACATTACAGGCACCCGGTTGCACGCTGATGACCGGCACGGTGCCGTCGCCGGCCGCGTCGGCCTCGATTTCGAGATCGCCCCAGTCCCCTTCCGGGAACGACAGCAGCAGGCGGCGACCGCCGCCGAAATCTATTTCGAGCCGCCCGGCGTGTATCTTGCTGCTTTTGCCG